>JALLOM010000160.1 GCA_027717865.1 Acidobacteria bacterium AH-259-O06
AGCCAGTGTACACCTTGTTTTCCTCCATTTGGCTTCCCACAGACTCCACAGGCCCTACTGCTACGGCTGGTATAGATTAACTTGATCGAAAATTGCAGATTTCCTTGGGAATAATGTGTAAGTTTACACCCGGGACCAGGCGCACCCCAACAGCACGGTCCAAGAAAACTCGCCTGGGGAGCCCAAGATTGCCGAAAACATTAACGATGTGTCCGATGCCACCCTCCGGTGGGTTGCGCAACTGGGCCACAAGCACGTGGTCTACCAGGGTACCCGCGCTGTCGACCGCGGCCGCAAGGGCTACTGGTCGGTGGAAGATATCCAGATCGTCAAGGACAAGTGCAACGCGATGGGCCTGGAGCTCACCTCGATGATGATTCCCATCGATTTTTACCGCAAGGCGGCCCTGGGACAACCGGGGCGGGACCAGGAGATCGAGCGCATTATCCGCAGCGTCCGGGCCGCCGGGCAGATGGGCGTACCCGTGCTGGAATGGCGGCCCGTGTGGCCCGACTTTTTCTGGGACGAGCGCGTCGGGTACAGGTGGGCGCCTGGCCGAGGCGGCGCCCGCTACAAGACATTTGATTATGATAGAGTCAAAGACCTGCAGCCCTTCGAGGGGATCGGCCGCATCTCAGCGGAGGAGCTGTGGGACCGCCAGCTCTACTTTGCCCGCCCGATTGTGGCCGCGGCCGAGGAAGCGGGCGTGAAGCTGTCCTGCCATCCCAACGACCCACCAGTCCCCAGTATCCGCGGTTGTGCCCGCATTCTGGTCACCATCGAGGACCTGGAACGCTTTCTGGATGAGATCCCCAGCCCCGCCAACGGGATTACCTTCTGCCAGGGGACCATCACCGAGATGGGTGGGAATATCTTCGACAACATTCGCCGTCTCGGCGGCCGGGGCAAGATCCACCATGTCCACTTCCGTAGCGTACGTGGCACCGTCCCCCAATACACCGAAGTTTTCATCGACGAGGGGGATGTGGACATGCTGCAGGCGATGAAGACCTACCGTGAAGTCGGATACACTGGCACCATCGTCTCGGATCACACCCCGTGCATGGAAGGCGACACCCCCTTTGGCCACCGGGGGCGATCATTTTCACACGGGTATATTCGGGCCTTGGTGCAGGTGGTCAATGCCATGGCGTAGACAACGCTGAAAATCAGGTTTTTTCTTTCAGCTTTATGTGCAGGACCTCGCGCAGGTACTTGATGTTGGCACGCACATTTTTGTCGATGGTTCCTTCGCCCGGCCGGGGCTGGCCGAAATCGAGCGTCACCCAACCGTCGAAGTTTCTTTCCTGAAGGATCTTGAGGACGGCTGGGAAATCCACGCCTCCCGTACCCAGATTCTTGTAAAGGTTGACGCGGCGGTGTTCTTCTTGCGAAGCCGTGGGGCCTCGGTGCCCACGGTACTTGGCAGGCGTGTCTTTCCAGTGCAGCGCCGCCACCCGCCGGTAATGCTTGCGGATGAACTTAACGGGGTCGATGCCGCCTAGCGTCAAGTGTGCGGTATCGGTGGTGAGGTAGACGAATTGCGGGTCGGTGAGTTTGAGAATGCGTTCCACCTCATGTTGGCGTTCGAACGGAGACCAGATGTGCGGGTGAGGGGCCAGCCGCAGGCCAACCTCAGCCGTTCGCTTGCCGAGTTCATTGAGAGCCCGCGCCATCGTTTTCAACTGTTCATCGGTGGGAGCGGGATCGGGGCGCCGGCCGAGGTTGAGTTTGAAATGCGTACAGCCGAAATGGGCGATGAAGTCACGGGCAAAGCGGGCGTGGTCCTCGATCGTTTGCGGAACCTTGGTGGGGTCGATGAAATTGACCGACATCGGTCCGCCGTTTGAGCAGGTGGCAAGGGCGATGCCTGCGGCATCAAGCTGCTCTTTCAACGCCTGCGGCTTGTCCAGATATTTGAGAATGTGATTGCGGAACGGCTCGATGCCGTCGAAGCCGTAGCGAGCACAGGCTCGAATGCCTTCTTCGACGTCGTCCTGCCACATACTTCCGCTGTGGGCGATACGGAATGTTCGGTGCTTTACAGCTTTCGCGGCGATTGCACCGAGTCCAGCCGCTAAGAATTCTCGGCGGTTGAGCATCGTAGAAACCTCCTTTGAGAAATGGCACCAAAAAGGGGACCAAGGGCGACACGAGTGTACACTCAGGCAATGCCGCAACACAACGATTTTGCCTGACGACGCCTGATCGATTGTATCCCGGAGGAGAAAAGAGAAACCTCGTATAGTGCAGCCCCGAGAAATTCCGCCTGCAATCGGCCCAAGGACGGGAATCCAACTCTACTGCCAATCCGAGTTGTCTTTCCCGGAAGTGGGGAGAATAGCGCTCGATCGAAGGAATAGTTCAGTGACGGACTATCAAACTGCACTTGTTTCCGGTTGTGCAGCTCTCTTGTTGAGTTTGGCGGTGATCAAGCAAATAATGCTGGTCAGTAGCGTCAACACCACAATTTCAACCACATGTCCCAACAGGTGCGACGCTAGGGACATCTCCGGAGGTTCACCGTAGTGAGTGCCAAGACCCAGTATGATATCCAGAGCGGTGGCAATCATGACCAGGAAGACACCCCAAAAACAGTAGATAAAATTGGTGAGTAACATCTCCTTAAAGCCACCGAGACCTTCTCGGGCAAAGCGCAAGCCCAGGAAAATAGGAAGAATAAAGATGAGACGGGTCAGGCTAATCTCAGACGTCACGCCAGGGCTCACTCCCGCGAGTTCCAGGGGAAATCGAAGGAGGACAAAAATGGTGACCGTAATGAGATAAGGTTTCGCGATGCCAATATATTTTCCCATGCTGATCTCCTTGGATGATCGTGCATCCTGTCAAAAGCTGGGAGAAATTGCAAGGATTTAGATCCAGGTTCTGATCACAAGCTACGCGGCTTGCAAACTGAACAGGGCTCATAGGTCCGGGCTGCTTGATCGAGGCTAATGGGGATCATCCCATCGCTCGCAAAACGGCAATTCTGGCGGTGGTATTTCGCTCCGTTTTGGCTGACATAGACTTTCGCGGAGGCTGGTCTCTTCGTTCCTATTGATGGGCTAGCTTTGAGATGTTTCCAGGCACTTCTGGCAGCAATGACTGCCGTGATGGCAAGCAGCCATTTCAAGATTCTGCCCATGTTTCCGCCCTCGACAGGCTAAGTATATAGCAAAGTGGCGTTGGGCGCCTGCCCCTGCAGCAGCTTTTGTGCTGCAGGCAGCCAAGTGTTCGAGTGGAATAGTGGCTCAACAAGTCGCGTTCGCGCTTTTCGCGGGCTATAAGTGCCGCGCTTCGTAGTTACGAAACGAGGCACTAAAGGATAGACACGCCCCGCTTTTTGCTTTCTCACAAAACAATAAGGTGTAAAGATAACTGAGGATGACCATGTCGCCAGAGCATCCGGCACGAGGCTCATATTGGGCTTTGGTTGCATTTGTTTTCGCTTTGACTGCTTATGCTGTGATGGCCGTGCTCGCTCACCACTATGCTTATTTCGATTGGGATGTGGCTCTCGCCCGTGGCATCCAATCCATCACTTTGCCCGGCTTTAACAGCGCGATGATCTGGATATCGGTCCTGGGAACCGGCTGGGTGCCGGTTGCACTCGTGGTGATAGTGGGGGTTTTGCTGTTGATTCGCCATTTGCGAATCGAGGGCATCATCTGCATGGCTGGCGTAGGTCTCGGCTTCCTGGTCAATCGATTATCCAAGGTTATCATCGCGCGGCCGAGACCGAACGGCACCGTACTCGATGCTATCGTCGAGTACGGAAGTGAGAGCTTTCCTTCTGGACACGTGATTTTCTTTGTTGAGTTCTTTGGTTTTCTTTGCTTTCTTTCCTACGGGTTTCCCAGACCTGTCCCTCTGCGTCCTCTGTTATTTCCAGCCTTGGGCGGGTTAATCGCTCTGGTAGGTGTCTCCCGTGTGTATTTGGGTGCTCACTGGCCCAGCGATGTTTTGGGTGCTTACCTGGCTGGTTCCATCTGGCTTATGTTGATGATAGAGGTGTATCGACGCCTAAAATCAAAGGAAAAAAGTCAGCGCGAGGGCTCCTGATGCATTTTCACAGTTTCAGCAAT
The DNA here is from genome assembly GCA_027717865.1 of Acidobacteria bacterium AH-259-O06. Taxonomy (GTDB): domain Bacteria; phylum Acidobacteriota; class UBA6911; order RPQK01; family JADFOI01; genus JALLOL01. Next base: position 4,086 of record JALLOM010000160.1, read on the forward strand.
TTGAAGTAAGGCTTCCAGTTGGCCTATTGTGGTAAGGGGGTGTTGCGGGGGCCAGAGAGGTTGGTCTGACCCCAACCGACACGGTGACTTCAAATGAAGGTTGATGAAAACGATTCTCTGGACAAGCGTAACCTGGAAAATTTGCCGGTCCTGAGGGGTATCGAGCTTGAATCCGTTCGAGGTGCCCTCGAAGACTGCCCTGTACGCCGGTTAAAACCGGAGGAGGTGCTGATTCATGCCGAACAGCCCAATGAGTTCCTTTACCTGCTTCTTTCCGGCCGTTTGCGCATTCACCTGAAACTTACCCTGGATCCGATTACAGTACTGGAATCGGGAGAAGTCGTGGGCGAACTCTCGCTCATTGATCGCCAGCTGACCTCGGCCTATGTTGTTGCGGAGGATGAGTGCCGCGTGCTGGTACTCGACGAAGAAACGATGTGGTCCCTTGTTGATGCTTCACCGGTCGCACGCAATCTCTTGTTTGTCCTGGCTGGGCGTTTACGTCACGCGGATTCTCTTATTTCGGTGAGCCAACAATTACAGCGTCGATACCAGCACTACGCCATTACCGATGCTCTTACTGGTTTGTATAACCGTCGTTGGTTGGACGATACGCTGGCACGGCAAATGGAGCGCTCTAAAACGGGTCAGCGAGCCCTTTCTCTCTTGCTTATGGATATAGATGGCTTCAAAAAGTACAACGATACCCACGGGCATGTGCCCGGTGACTGCGTCCTTTATACCGTGGCACGGACTCTACGAGAAGGCATGCGTCCAGGCGAGATCATCACCCGATACGGGGGAGACGAGTTCATAGCATTGTTGCCGGACACCGACGCGTCCACGGGCCAAGTGGTCGCCGAGCGCGTGCGTGGGGTGGTCGCTAAGGCCGAAGTATACAGCTCTGAGGGAAATCCTCTTCCCTCTGTTACTATCTCGGTTGGCGTGGCGGAGATGATCGCTGGCGATACACCTGAGACGTTCATCGCTGCGGCCGACGCGGCTTTGTATGACGCCAAAGAAGAGGGCGGAAACCGAGTGTCTAAAGCAGACCGCGCTTCCTGATAGGGGCCGCTAGGCTTCAAAAATCCTGTTCCAGTTCAACCTTTGGGCTAGACGCGGATGCGTTCGACGGGCGTCAAGCCGACGCAACCCAAGTTCTAAGGCGATCTGTTGTGCCTCCAGGAATTCCGATGACCTCAGGCGACGGTTAATCTCTGAGTAGCGGTCCGCGCTCACCTTGCCGGCCGGGTAGTACTGATCCATCAGGTTGACGTAGGTATCGGGTCCGAGTTCGGAGGCAATCCAGTTGAGAATGGCGCGAGTCTCATCCAGACATCCGGGCATGACCAGATGTCGCACGAGCATTCCGCGCTTTGCCAGCCCCTCGGCGTCCAGCACTAGCTGTCCCACCTGACGGTGCATGGCCTTGATCGCCGCGCGGGCCGCCTGGGGGTAGTTCGCCGCCTTCATATAGGTCCGGCTCCGCTCGGCCGACCAGTACTTGAAGTCGGGCATGTAAATGTCGACGATACCATCCATCAACTCTATACTCTCGAGCGAATCGTAGGCACTGGTGTTATAGACGATGGGAAGGTGAAGTCCGCAATCGATGGCTTCGACGACTGCCTCGATGACCTGGGGAACGACGTGCTCGGGTGTGACGAAATTAATGTTGTGGCAGCCACGTCGCTGAAGCTCCAGCATCATCCTGGCGATTTCTCCAGGAGAAGATCCGGGGACAGCGCTACCGGGTTTAATGGCCTGGCTGATGTCGTAGTTCTGGCAAAAGACGCAGCGAAGGTTACAGTGCGAGAAAAAGATCGTCCCTGAGCCGTTCCACCCTCTCAGGCAATCTTCTTCCCCAAAATGGGGGAAGTAGCTGCCAACCACTGCGTAGCGGCCGCTCTTACAGGCGGCCCATTTGTCCTCAAGGCGATTGACGCCGCAATCGCGTGGGCAGGTGCGGCACTCGGCCAGGGCAGTGACAGCTCGGCCTGCCCTCTCTCGAAGCTCGCGCCGGCCGAGGTTCAGGTAAGCGGGACGAAACGGCTTGAAAACATCCGTTGAGATCATCGCACTCCTCTAAGATAACACATTGTTTTCATTCCTTCATTCCGACCCAAGCCCGGGTTGAACAATACAGCTCCGTGGTATTTATTTCCCCGGCCTGTTCTCATCGCTAGAATAAGGCAGGAGGTATTTCCCCAATGAATCGTCGAGAATTCTTCAAAGCCAGCTCTGTTTTTTCGCTGGGCCCCGCGGCGTTGAGCTTATCTAAGAGAGCTCGGGCCGATCCATTTCCTTTCCCCCCACCCCTTCCTTTCCTGCAAGAGTCGAGTAAGCTGAAGATTACCGGAGTCAGGATGGTCCGTCCAAGGCCCAAGAAGCCGGTGCCCTCCTATAGGCCGGCACCGGGTTCCTGGTCGACCCGAGGGGTGGAAGTTGCCAACCCGATGTCGATCTATCCCAGGTACAAAAGCCGCCGGAGTCTGTTCATGGCCGACAATCTGGGGCCGCAAGGGGTAGAGATCACCACAGACAAAGGGATCAAGGGAATCGGTTACGGCGGTCCCGGAGGCGGTTTCGTGATCGAAAAACATCTGACCAAGCTGCTGATCGGCGAAGATCCGTTCGACGTCGAACGGCTCTGGGACATCATGTGGCGGTCCACTCTTTACTACGGACGAAAAGGTCTCGTGGTTCACGCCATCAGCGCGGTCGACAACGCGCTGTGGGACATCGTGGGTAAAGCTCTGGGCATGCCCGTCTACAAGCTGCTGGGCGGTGAGACCAAAGAGAGAATCCCCGCTTACTGCACGGGAAACGATCTCGAACAGCATGTTGAATTTGGCTTCAAGAAGCTCAAGCTGGCCATACCTTACGGACCGGCAGACGGGCGCGAGGGTGTGAAGAAAAACGTCGAGCTCGTCAAGAGGGCGCGTCACTTGCTGGGCAGGGACGGAGAGATCATGCTGGACTGCTGGATGGCGTTCACGGAACGCTACACCGTTGAACTCGCCGAGATGTTAGAGCCTTACCGGGTTTACTGGATGGAAGAGTGTCTGCCGCCGGACGATTACGCGGGCTTTGGGAGGTTGAACGAAAAGATCCAATCGACCCGGATCGTAACTGGCGAGCACGAGTACACGCGCTATGGTTTCCGGTTACTTCTGGAGTATAGGGCGGCCGACATCTGGCAACCCGACATGAACTGGTGCGGCGGGCTGACGGAACTGCGCCGCATCGGGGCTCTGGCTGCGGCGCACGACATCCCGGTCATCCCGCACGGCGGCTGGAGAGGGGGCTGCCCACACTACATCCTCGCCACCACCAACAGTCCCTGGTGCGAGATGTTCATGCCACCGCCCGGTGGACCGGCCCAGGTCTACGAGCGATTCGAAGAGGACAACAACATCACGCGGGGACCCGAGGGCATCTACATGAGACCGCCGGAAAGGCCGGGATTCGGTTGGCAATTGATCGTCGAGTAGTCCACCTTCCGCTGCAGCGAGTGAGGGCCCTGCGT
>JALLOM010000161.1 GCA_027717865.1 Acidobacteria bacterium AH-259-O06
TCATTGCGCCGATGCAGTAGAGCGGGTGTGACAAATGCGGATTAAACCAACTCGACGGCCATCGCCACGGCGTTACCGCCCCCTAGACACAAGCTGGCGATCCCCCTCTTCAGATCCCGCCCTTTAAGAGCATACAACAAAGTCGTCAATACTCTGGCACCACTGGCCCCGATGGGGTGACCCAGAGCCACAGCTCCCCCGTGAACGTTTAATCGAGCTGGATCGAGTGGAACCACCTTAATGAGGGCTACCGACTGGGCAGCGAATGCCTCATTAACTTCATACAAGTCTACTTGTTCATCTATCCAACTGGCACGCTGCTGAACCTTTCGGATGGCTTCTATTGGGGCCATCATCACCAGGCACGGCTCAATTCCACTGCTTGCGCAAGCAACAATTCGGGCCATGGGCTCAACATTCAGACGCTTGAGTGCTTCTTCAGAAAGAACTGTCACAGCGGCAGCTCCATCGCTGATTTGTGATGCGTTTGCCGCTGTCACGGTTCCTCCACCCTCGAAGACGGGCTTCAACTTGGACAGCGACTCTAAGGACCCGCCGTCACGAGGTCCCTCGTCGTGTTCGAACAACAATGTCACACCCCCCTTTTGAGGAATCTTTACCGCAACAGTCTCCTCTTTGAAGTAGCCCTCTTTAATTGCTGCAACAGCCCGGCAGTTAGACTCCAAGGCATATTCATCCTGCTCTTGCCGTGCAACGTCATACTTTTGAGCTATCACCTCTGCCGTGCATCCCATGTGATAATCTTCATAGGCGTCCCATAATCCATCATGGATCATGGAATCCAGCATTTGGCCATGCCCCAGGCGGTAGCCCTCCCGTGCTTTGGGCAGCAAGAACGGAGCGTTGGTCATGCTCTCCATGCCCCCGGCCACTACAACATCCACATCGCCAACCCGGATCCCTTGACTTGCCAGTGTGACCGCCTTCAACCCGGAACCACAGACCTTATTGACAGTCAAAGCGGCCACTTGGGCAGGAATCCCGGCCCGGAGAGCAGCCTGCCGGGCAGGATTTTGACCGAGTCCTGCCGAGAGTACATTGCCCATAATAACTTCCTCCACCGATTCCATTGGTATGCCAGCCCGATGGATCGCTTCATTGACCACCAACGTTCCCAGCTCAACCGCCGAAAAAGATCTCAATGTTCCTAAAAATTTACCGATCGGCGTACGACATGCCGAAACAATATAGGCATCCCTCATGCTGATTCCATGATAGCCGAAATGGGGCTGCAGTGGGGGTCTGGTCTAGGGTGGGGTCAGTCTAGACCAGACCCCCACTGCAGCCCCATTTGACAAGGCTCCGGAACGAATGTTTTAATTATTTGTGAACACCAGTGAGGAAGTATGGCGAAGATTTGTGAGATTTGCGGAAAGGGACCCCGTTTTGGTCATCATGTTTCCCACGCTCATAATTTGACCAAGCGGCGCTGGAATCCCAATTTGCAGCGTGTCCGAGCGGTTGTCAATGGGAGCATCCGCCGGATTCGCGTTTGCACTCAATGTTTGAAGTCTGGAAAGGTTCAGAAACCATCAATCGCCTCATAGTGCGGAAGAAATGGCGTGGTGTCATCTCTTGGCCTTGCTGTGGGCCCTTTCTACTTCCTGGACCCCCTCGACAGCTTTAATGTAATTCACGATCTTCTCGAGATGCTCCGCATCATTGATCTCGACGGTCATGTCAATCAATCCGTAGCGGCTGTCAACGGTATTTGCATTTACGTTCACGATGTTGGTATCAACACTGGATATTGCCGAAGTAATATCTGCCAAAACCCCGGTCCGGTCCTCGGTAGAGATGAGCAACCGGACAGGGTAGGTGGTTTCCCTCCCATCCTCGGTCCACTTCACTTCGATCTTCCGCTCCGGGTTCAAGAGCAACTTTTCCACGTTCGGACAATTGACCGAATGCACTGAGATACCTCGGCCAGTGGTAATGTACCCAATAATCTCCTCACCGCGGATAGGATTACAACATCGGGCTCGGTAAACCAGGAGATCATCGTGGCCCTTGACCCGAATGGCAGAGTCCGAGCGTCCGAAAACTTTGTTGACCATTTTGGCCAGCTTCGATTCTTTGCTTTCTTCGGCTTCCTGCTCCAGTTTCTCCGGCTCCAGCCGCTTCAAGACTTGCCGAGAAGAGACTTTTCCAAAACCGATACTTGCGAACAGATCTTCTATCTTGGAGACATTAAAATCGCCAAGAATCGACTGCAGCTTGTCCTGGTATTTTTTGAGATTCAATTTGTACTTGCGCGCAGTTCTCTCAAGCAGCTTCTGCCCCAATGCGATGGCCTCTTCTTTCTGCCTCGGATTGATCCAGCGCCGGATTGCGCTCCTGGCCCGTGAAGTGTTGACAAAATTCAACCAATCCCGGCGTGGATGAGCATCGCTCGAGGTGAGAATCTGCACAATTTCTCCGTTACTGAGCTTGTATTTCAAAGGGACGATCCGGCCATTAACCTTGGCTCCAACACAGTTGTGGCCAACTTCGGTGTGGATCGAATAGGCAAAGTCAACCGGTGTAGCACCACGCGGAAGGGTGATTACCTCTCCCCGAGGCGTAAAGGTATAAACCTCCTTCGGGTATAGGTCAATTTTCAGATTGCTCAAGAACTGCTGCGGATCCTTTACTTCTTGCTGCCACTCCAAGAGTTGCCGCAACCATTGAAAGCGTTTGTCGTCTTTGCCTTCCTCGAGTTTGCCCTCCTTGTATTTCCAGTGCGCTGCGATTCCCTCTTCAGCTATGCGATCCATTTCGTAGGTTCGGATTTGCAGTTCAAAGGGACTTCCATCGTGACCAATGACTGTAGTGTGAAGAGACTGGTACATATTGGCACGCGGCATGGCAATGAAGTCTTTGATTCGCCGCGGAATCGGGTTCCACATGTTATTGACTATGCCCAAAACCGTGTAGCAATCGCGAACCGTGTTTGCCAAAACTCGAATCGCAATGAAGTCATAGACCTGATCAATGCTGATTCTCTGCCGCTTCATCTTCTGGTAAGTGCTGTAGACCCTCTTGATGCGACTCTCCATGTTGGCCTCAATTCCCTGCTCTTCGAAACGCTGCTGCATTGCCCGCATCACTTTTCGAATGAACTTATCGCTGTACGCCCTCTTTTTTTCTACTTGAACAGAAATATTCTGAAAGGCGACAGGGTCCAAATAATTAAAGGCCAAATCTTCCAGCTCACCTCGCAGCTTGGCCATCCCCAAACGGTGGGCAATCGGTGCGTAGATGTCCAACGTCTCCTGAGCAATTATTTTTCTCTTTTCAGGAGGAAGATACTGCAAGGTACGCATGTTATGAAGGCGATCAGCCAACTTGACCAAGATTACGCGGATATCGTCGACCATAGCCAGGAGCAACTTGCGGAAATTTTCAGCCTGCTTCTCTTGGCGTGAAGAGAACTGAATCTGGCTGATTTTCGTCACACCGTCCACCATATGGGCGATGTCTGCACCAAAATACTCTCTAATGGTGTCGAGGCTGGTGAGTGTATCCTCCACAATGTCGTGCAGGAGGCCAACACTCACACAAGCCACGTCAAGCTTCATCTCAGCGAGAATACTGGCTACTGCTAAAGGGTGGAAGAGATACGGTTCGCCCGACCGACGGACTTGTCCTTTGTGTTCACGGGCCGAGAAAACATAAGCTTTCCTGAGGAGTTCTAGGTCCGCATTAGGATGATATCTTTGAACTTTTTCCTCAAGATCCTCGAAGCGAATCATGATCCCCAGTAATCCATTCTACCACTGCAGGCCTTGGGAAAATTGGTGGGATAAAAGGATCAGGAAATCGACGGGAATGACGTCAAGTAGACAAAAAGGGAGAGGGCTCTATGCTCCCTCCCCTCATATTCCTCTTTCGTTGAGCTGAGTACTCTGGTTCATCAATACGCTAACGTTTGTGGCGAGCGCGACGGCCCTGATTTCGCGAAGCAACGACGAAGGCGATGCCGCTGTCTATCGTCGAGGAAGAGCGACAAAGAAAGCAGGGCCGTCCCGCCGCCACCCGCAGGGCTGAGGGTCTGGCGGGCGATCTCTTTGTCGCGATCTCGCTTCCCCAGACCCTCCAGCAAACGTTAGCGTATTTATGAAATGAGGTACTAAGCTACTTCTTTTTTTCTGTCCCGGCCATCAGCCTTCGACGAGCTTCCTCTGCTTCTCTTTCCTGTTTGCGCTTTAGTTCCAGCGCTTGCAACGCCAACCGGTCGGCTTGCAGCTCCCACTCCCTTTTTCGCTCCTCCTCCTCTGCTAGCTTGGCCTTTTCCCGGTAAAGAAGGTTCAGGTACTGCATTGCATCAACGTACTCTGGATCGATCTCCAAAGCTTTCTTTAAGGCCTCTACACCCTCATCCACAAGCTGATTGATCTCTTCCTTTTCCTCTTCACTTAGGTACTCGACGTTCTCACCGGTCATGCCAGTCTCGTCGTAGGAGAGCTGCCAGTCGATTGTGCCGATTCCATACATCGGCTCAGGGTTATTCGGTTCTGCCTCCAATCGCTTGTGGTACCACTCTTTGGCTTTGTCGTAATCTCCCATTTGGCTGTAAATACCGGCAAGGTTGGCCATCGCCGTGGGCTTATGCTCGGTATCATCGGCAGGAGCTTTCTCGAGGACCTCTTCAAAGGTTTCGATCGCCTTTTGGGCCTTTTCCAAGTTTTCTGCACTCGTCGCCTGCGGGATGAATTGTGCACGGTAGCTGATCGCCATATAAAGGTAGCCCACGATCAATTCCGGATCTGCTTCAACCGCCTGTTCAAAGTGCTCAATCGCCTCATCGTATCTCTTGGATGTGTAATCCCTTACTCCCTTGTTCAAGTGATCCCGCGCCATGAGCTCGTGAATGAAGGTACAATTCGATGACACCATGAGAAGCACCAGCACGACCACGGCTACAAGGGCGTATTGCTTCTTAGGAAAATTCATTGTGATTTTTGCCTTCCCCTCATGAATGAAGTGGCCGCTGCCAGAGCGGCTCCAAGTCAAGCCAACTAGGCCCCATCGGGCCCGTTCTGAGAACAGAGGCTGCACGCGCGACCCTTATCCCGGGCTTATTCTCAACCACCCCCGGGGCTACTCCTCAGTCATGAGGCCGATGTCTCCGACACCGGCTCCTTTTGCGATATCGATCACCCTGATTACCTCTTCAAAGGCGAGATCCGCATCCCCCTGGATGAACATGTTCTTGTTGGCGCGTGCGCTGTAAATGTCAAAGAGTCTGGCCCCCAACTGCGGTAATGTCACAGCGTCCTGGTTAATGCGAAGAGCACCGGTGGAGGCGATGGAAACAACGATGGCATCCGACTTGACGATCACATTCTCCGGCATATCTTCCGGAAGTTTTTGTGGAACCCGAGCCTCAAGATCATACTGAGTGGTGGGCTGAATGACCATGAAGATAATCAGCAGCACCAGCAGAATGTCAATGTAAGGAGTGATGTTGATATCTGATGTGGGCCCACCGCCGGTCCTACCTGCCATTGCCATAGGACGACTACCTCCCTTCTTCTCTCTGCCGATCGACCATCAATCCGATCCGTTCCGCTCCAGCATCACGGGCGTTGTTCACAATTTCGACTATCTTTCCATATGGGGTAGCCACATCACCCTTGACAAAAAGCGGCAGCTCGGGAGCCAGAGCGATTCTGTCCGCCAGGATCTCAGCAACCTGCTCATCCGGTACAAGCTCACGGTTGATCCACACTTCTTGGTTCCGCGTAACCGTGACCATGGTTGCATCCTCGACATCGACTTCGGGAGCTTCCTGCGCATTTCTGGCCGATGGCTTGTTGACAAAGACGCCCTCCTGCAAGAGTGGCGTGGTGATCATGAAGATGATGAGCAGCACCAGCATAACGTCGGCCATCGGGGTCACGTTGATGTCCGCTGTTACACCCCTGACAATCGCCCTGCCTTCACTATTCACTGCCATGCTTTTCAGCTCTCCGCTTCAAGAAATAATCGACCAACTCGGAGGAGGAATTGTCCATTTCCACTACAAAGGACTCGATCTTGGTACTGAAGTAATTGTACATCCACACCGCTGGGATTGCCACGAACAGTCCGAACGCCGTCGCGATCAACGCTTCGGCAATTCCCCCAGCCACCGCGGCCAGTCCGGTGTCCTCCCCGGCGGCCATACCGGTGAATGCATTAATGATACCGATCGTAGTTCCAAACAGCCCCACAAAGGGAGCGGTAGCACCGATGGTGGCCAAACCTCCGAGACCCCGCTTGAACTCCTCGACACCAATCGCAGTGGCTCTTTGAAGCGCCCTTTTCGAGGCTTCAATTGTCTCACCAGGGATTGCACTCGACCCCTCATGGGCATTGAACTCTTGGAGACCGGCAACCAGTACCTTGGCCAAGTGGCTCTTTCTATGCTCTTTAGCCTCAGCGAGCTCAATGGCTTCACGGATATTGCCATTTTTCAGGGCTTCAGCCACGACAGGAGCGAAGTCGCGCGACTGCTTGCGAGCCGCTCGAAAGGTGATATAGCGCTCAATCATGACTGAAATGGACCAGATCGACATGAAGCCGAGGACGACAACAACGGCCTGTGCCAGCACCCCCATCTGACCCCACATTTCAATAAAACCAGTCATGTATACCTCCTCAAAAAGCTATAGTCTTGCACCTCATAAAGACAGAAACAAGCCCGTTTAGTCTAATCTACCTGAGTACGAAATTCACCGTCACCGTAGCAATAACCGGAACCGGTTCACCGTTGAGCAAGGTCGGCGAGTATTTCCACTGCTGCACTGCACCTACCGCTGCCTGAGTCAAAAGTGGATGACCTCTGATCACTTTAATCCCCGCCACATCTCCTTGTTCATCGACGGTCACCTGAAGCAGCACGATACCCTGAACACGAGCCCGCTTGGCCAGCTCTGGATATTCGGGTTCCACCCGACGAATGAGCTTAGAAGCCTGAACATTCCCACCCACTCGGATGGGTTGCTTTTTCTTTTTCGGTGGTGGCGGTGGTGGAGCGGCACTGGGAATTCCGCCAATTACGCCACCCACAACACCTCCTGGAACTCCACCCACGATTCCTCCAGGCACTCCGCCCACGGCTCCTCCAACAAAACCGGAAATCTCTGGAATATCATCCGTTGGAGCTGGAATTTCCTTTGGCACTTCCGTCGGTGCCATGAACTTGGATGGATCCAGCTTGACGATTTGCACTTTGCGAACCGGAGGCGCCGACGCCGGAGGTGGCGGCGGCGGTGGCGGCGGAGGTGGCGGCGGAGGTGCCACTAAGAATGTCAACAATTGCTCCTGCGGAAGTACCTGGTAGTAGACGAGTGGAATCACGATCACGGTCAGGATGACGATGACGTGAACGACAAAGGAGATCAACAAAGCAACGGTGCTTCGACCACCTCCATGCGCGGACGACTCGATGAGGTTGTCAAACATTTGCTTTCCTTTCCTATCTCAACTCTTTAAATACCCTTATGGGATACAACCAAGATAGGCCGATCTTACTATTGGCTTCCCCTCGAGTCAAGATAATTTTTTATTTGAACAATCCCGTAACACAGTCAAAAAT
>JALLOM010000162.1 GCA_027717865.1 Acidobacteria bacterium AH-259-O06
ACCGCAGGCTCCATTCGCTTCTCCCCTCCACCGCGGACTGGGAGCTATCTGAACTCGATCCTTTACCAGGGCCGGTGATCGTGGATGCCAAGGGAAAAATAAGCCGCTGAACCCGGGGATATCCCACGGATTACGCGCATCTGACGCGGATAGACGCGGAAGAAGCGAAAGCCTTAGGGAAGGACGTCATTCACCGTTATTTTCAGGTTGGGGAAGGCCTCCATGGTAAGCGACTGGTTCGGGCCGTGGCGGTGAGTCTCCTGGTAACCCCGAGGGGAGGGCTTTTGGTAGATCTCCACATTCTCTTCCTCGAGGTTGACCAGCCAAGCCTGTGCGATTCCAGATCTACCGTACAGGGGAATCTTGACCTCCTTGTCGCTTCTCACCGACGTATCCGCCACTTCCACAGCCAGTAAAACGTCTTCGGGTGTCGGGTGTCTGTGAGCGTAATAATCCGGGCGGGGTCGGAGTAATGCCAGGTCGGGCTGGAGCTCTGAAACCTCGCTCAACCGTACCGGGTTTTGCACGCTGACCAACGCTCGATCTCCTATTACCCGGGAAAAGATACGGTTCAAACGAGTGACACACGCCGCGTGCCGACTACTAGTCGGAGTCATTTCGACAATCTCCCCTTCCAGCAGCTCTACCCGTTCATCTTCTGAGAGAATGCCGACTTCGGCCATGCGATAGTACTGCTTCACGCTGAATCGGCGTTTCTCTACTGCGATACCCATGTTTCGAGGTCTCCAGCCTAACCTGTGCCGCCATTATACAGGATCATTGGCTATGATAGCATGGATGTTTTAGCCTGCGAAAAACGCCAATGAACCTGAATATCGCGACGGGCTTTGAATAGGGATTATAATGTGTATGGAATGTGTACAGGAGGTTGATCGTGAGGACCAACATTGTTCTAGACGACGAGCTCGTCAAGGAAGCTTTTTCCGTGAGCAAAGCCAAAACCAAGAAGGAACTGATCCATGAAGCTTTAAGAGAATTCGTTAGTCTTCGAAAGCGAAAGGATCTGACCGAGCTAGCCGGGTCAATCCAATTTCATAAGGGTTACGATCATAAGAAGCTCAGGAAAACCAGGGGATGATTCTGGTCGACACTTCCGTCTGGGTTGAGCTGCTCCGAGACCGAGAAGGCGCCATCGTTCAAGCGTTCCACCAGCGAGTGCAGAATGAGATTTACGTCTTGAGCCGTTTCACCCAACTTGAGTTGCTTCAAGGGGCGAAGAATCAAACTGAATGGGACAGGCTTGAAGACTACCTTGCCACCCAATATTATCTTGAGGCTACGGAGAGCACCTGGGTCGCAGCCGCCAGGATCTACTTTGAGTTACGTCGACAGGGGAAAACGGTAAATAGTCCCATCGACTGTTGCATCGCTCAACTTGCCATTCAGAACAGGGCAATCCTTCTACACCGAGATCACGATTTTTCAACGATTGCCAAGGTTCGTCCACTGCCTGCAGAGTATTTTTCAATCTCCGGATTTAAGGCTACACGATTCTCGGACTAGCTCACTAGTTGTACCCCAGCGAAACGCGTGGACCTCATGTTTGTTGAGTAATGCGAAGAACTCTTCGAAGTCGTTGCAGATCTCCATCCGCTTTCGGCTCCAATTTCGCCCAACGGCCCCTGATCGTCTCCAGAATTTCGAGCTTGAAGGCGATTGACTGCAAGCTCCAGAATTCACGCTCTGTCTGCTCGGCGTCCGGGTCTTTTAAGTTGCGGATCTTTAGCATTCAAGCCTCATTTCATCACGGCCCCACATCATTGACTGCACCCTGCAACCGCCAACCCCACAGCGGGCCGCAGCTTCGCTCGCCATAAGTCCGAGAACGGAAAAGGCACGAGCACTATCGCACCGGCTGAAGGTGTGACCATGCCTCATCCTCTTCTGGCTTGCTCCAATCTGCGGCCAGTGCTTGTTCACTCAGCAACGCCGTTTCGTGGACACTTGCCAGTGGCTGATCTTCTAGGATGGTCACGAGCGCCCGCCGTGCTGCTGGCAACTGGACAGACTCCAGCAACCGCACATTACCTTGCTCATCAATCACCGCTTGGACAGTCCGAATCATCATTTTGCTTTCCCCTCCATTTTATACTAAATGTCCATAGGGCACGTAATGCGCTAGTCGGCATTTCTCACACTGTGGCCGCGCATGAACAGATCACTCGTGAGTGGATGCTCGAAGGGCGGGCTGCCTATGACCTCTTTGTCTCTCAGGTAGTGATCCGTGAGGCAGCCCAGGTGGCACTGCCCTCTCCGCCATCATCATTTCTCCACCGGTAGTGAGCCTGCTGCTGACCTAGGCTCAGTCGTTCAAAAAAGACAATAGCGTCTTCCCAGCCCACCATAATGTCGTCGGTGTCCGGGTCTCGCACTGCTCTCACCGTTCGTGGCACTCCACCGGTAAAACTCAGGGTTTGCTCGGTCCCCCAGTCGCTCGCGCTTGAAAGCATGGTGCGGTACTTAATTGATCCCGCAGTATTGTCACCATAGACAATCAAGGCGTCTGCGGTTGACTGCTCAAATTCAATGTCAAAGAGCCGAAGGCCACCATTGCCGGTATTGAGCGTGACGGTCGTAATCTCGGTCCAGTTACCAGTGGAAAGATCAAAAATTGAGGTTTTCACATCCAGAGTGGTCTTCTCGAGTACTCCCCGAAGCAAGCGGTTGGCATCCGTGGGAGAGGCCTCAAGGTCAGCCCAACCCACAAAGCCACCCAAGGATAACGTGCTCTCGTTACCAAACGCCGTTCCGCCAAGACCCCGGTCGTAAAGAATTTGGTTGGTCTGCTTGTCGCCGTAGATGACCTCACCCTGGACGACCAATGGTGTTACTGTTGCTTCCGTTGAAGCCGACCCGGTGCCCATCCCGTTAATGGCCGAGACCCGATAGCCGTAGCACGTTCCTCCGACCACCGCCGTGTCCGAGTAAGTGGTGGCCGTCGTGCCGGTATTCGCCACCAGGACCGCCCACGTCCCGGCACACGGCCTTCTCTCAATTTGATATCCAGTGATGGGCGATCCCCCAAAACCACCCGGTTCTAGCCACGAGAGATCAATTTGGTTCGGAACCGCGCTGCTGAAGGCACCAGTTGAACAGGCGCTTGAGAATGGACAACGTGCGATTCGCGAGAATGGGCGCGCCGCGATCGACGATTTGATCCAGGATCCGCCTGACCTCCTTTGCCGTCCTCGTTCCGTTCACTTCTTGACTCGGTCGTTATAGATAAAGGGCCCCGTGGTTGCTGCAAATGGAAAAAGCAGTCGACTCCCCCGAACATTCGAAGTGGATACTGCGGATCGATGTGGTTCTATCCAGAAAGTTGTACAAGCCAATGCCATGCGGTTAGCTGAAGTTCCTGGTTGCGGCGCGAAGAAGGCGGCGGAGATTCGAAAGATCCTGGCAGTTGTAAAAAAAGCCTCGAAGGGCGCACAGATCTGGAGGGTAGCTTCCCAGAGAGCAGAGCATTGGTCCGAAACTGAGCTGTCTATGATCCTTCAGGTGACCAAATTAAAGCGGCACTTTTGCGTCTGTTTGTAGGTGGCAAGGTCTCGCCAAGCCCCGGTTACAAACACAGCACCTAACCTTCCAGGCTTTCTTTCACTCGATTTATACGCGGTCATCCTGTATGCGGTCAGTCTTGCCAGACCAGGGGGTAGGAGCTCGGATCCTTGATCGAATCCATTGTCAGGTCAACATCCAGATCAGGCCAGTACAGATGGTCCTCGTGAAGGAGTTCGACGTTCAATATCGACGCGACTTTCGCTTCACGAAACCATGGGAACTCGGAAAAGGGCAGAAAAAACTCTTCATTATGCACCAAAAGCCAGAGACCGTGACGGTCTAGACTGGTTACCTCAACTGCGGAAGTGCTTTTTCCAAGCGGCTTCGATCTCATCTTTGCGATCTCTGATAACCTCCGTTAGTTCGCCTATCTGTGATTCGGAAAGCCGATAGTTCCTGGCCAGAGTTACGTCCGGCTCAAGCCAGAACTTGGCCTCGCCATCCGAGCAGTAGACATGAATATGGATCCGTGGTTCTTCCCGCGAGAAAAAGTAGAAACGATAACCTTTCCAGCGGAAGACCGTTGGACTCACCGTGCCATACTACACTTGAGCAGTACGGCCTTTCAAAGACTTCATTTTCTTCCCAGTCAGGGAGCGGGTTCTGGCAGTGACAAATCGGTTCCGAGCTTACTCGATCCAGCCGAACCGGTAAGGCTTATCCAGTCTGAATTATATATCCCGGTAGTCGATACTCTTTGACTTTAGATGGGATTTTATTTTTTCAAGGCGTGGTTTTATCTCAGTCTCAACAACTTCATCCGTAAATTCGGTCACTCCATAACGTGCTTCTTCGCTGTCGTCCTTAAGAGACCTAAATACCGGGTACACCTCACGAAGTGATGGCTCGTGATTTATTCTGGTCAGGCGTTCACCATGATCGGTTGTGTGATAACCGAGGAACCGAGCAAAATAGGACTCAACATAGTGGATAGCAGCGGAAAAATAACCAGTGATCGCCCCTCAAAGCTAATGGGCTTTTCGTCTCGTCGTTCAGCTATGACAGCCAAATCGTGAAGGTCTTCCATCAACTGCTCATACCGCTTCATTTGAAAGGATGACCGCTGTCTTTTTGCCTTTGGTCTCAACCACATATTGTTCTTGTAGTACATTCTCTGCTTTTTGAAGACCGTGCAGGCCCGGAGATCAGCGGCGTGGTCCAGCCGTGCCGACCCCCTCATCCGCCCTGGAAACAGTATACCAGACAAAGTACACGCCTGGCATGCCAAGCCCCGGGGCCACGTCCGGTAAGCTGACTCCAGCTGACTCCAGTTAAACTTGACTTAGTTAAGAACTTAGTCTAATATGGTGTTGTCATGACTCAGGTCAATATCCACCAAGCAAAAACCCATTTGTCGCGTTTGTTAGCAAGGGTAGTGGCTGGCGAGGAGATTGTTATCGCAAAAGCGGGTAAGCCAATCGCCCGTCTTGTTCCCGTCCAACCCCCTGCCCAAGACCGGGTTCCCGGCGATGATGAAGGGCAGGTCTGGATTGCTGATGACTTTGACGCTCCACTACCGGAAGAGGTCTTAAGAGAATTCGAGAAATAAGAATCCTTCTAGATACGCAGTGTTGGCTCTGGTGGCACGCTTCACCGTCGCGTCTCAACCAGGAGGCGCTGCAGCTTATCCAGGAGGGGAGGAACCGATTGTTTCTGTCAGCCGCAAGCTCATGGGAGATCGCGATCAAATATTCCCTGGGGAAGCTACGACTTCCGGTGCCGCCATCTCAGTATGTCCCGGAGCGTCTGGCGCGCAATACCATAGGGGCGCTGGCAATTGAACATTCCCATGCACTCCAGGTGGCTTCCTTGCCTCCCCATCACCGTGACCCCTTTGACCGTTTGCTGATTGCGCAGGCCATGGTTGAAGGTTTGCCGATCATGACCGCGGATCACTCCTTCGCCGCCTACGATATCGAAGTCGTTTGGGCCCAAGCATAAGGAAGGTTCACCAAAAGCCCATGGGATCAGGCTTTGAGCCAACTTACTAAAAATGGAGCAGACAGCAGTGTTAGCAACTCGGCTCCGAACTATCCTCGACCAATTGCCCTATCTCCCCCGGGCCTTTGCCCTGGTGTGGGCTGCAACGCACTACTGGACCCTCGCTTGGTCCGTCTTACTGCTGCTGCAGGGTCTGCTTCCCGTCGCCATTGTCTACCTGACCCGATGGCTGGTGGATGGCCTGGTGGAAGCTGTAGCCGCCGGTGGCAGCTGGGAAAGTGTGCGTCCCACCTTAATTCTGGTCGCGTTAATGGCCGCAGTCATGCTGGCCAACGAGCTTCTGAGCAGCGCCACGGGCTGGGTCCGGGCTGCTCAGGCCGAGTTGCTTAGGGATCATATCAACCGTCTGATCCACGAAAAGTCTGTGGCCGTAGACCTGGCCTTCTACGAATCACCCGAATACTACGATCACCTGCATCGCGCTCGGGCCGAGGCTCAGTTCCGGCCCCTGGCCCTGCTCGAGAATGCCGGCAGCCTGACGCAGAACAGTATCACCCTGGTAGCCATGGCGGCGGTACTCATTCCCTTTGGTCTTTGGCTGCCAATGGCTCTTTTGCTCAGCACTTTTCCGGCCCTTCTTGTAGTGCTGCGCTACAGCTTGCGCCAGCATCAGTGGCAGCTGCACAGAACACCTGATGAACGCCGCAGCTGGTACTACGACTGGGTACTAACCAGTGGTGAGACGGCAGCCGAACTCAGGCTTTTGGAATTAGGCAAGCATTTTCAGGCCGCCTTTCAGGCTTTGCGCCTGCGATTACGCGAGGAACGCCTCGGGTTGACCAGGGATGAACGTCTGGCCGAAGCGGCAGCCAGAACATTTGCTCTTCTGGTCACCGGCGCCGCCTTAGCCTGGATGGCCTGGAAAACCATGCAGGGTCTCATCACCCTTGGCCAACTGGCTCTCTTTTTTCAGGCTTTTCATCAGGGCCAACGCTTGATGCACTCATTACTGCGGAACGTGGGCCAGGTGTACGCCAACATTCTGTTTTTGGGTAATCTCTTTGAATTCCTGGATCTGGAGCCCCAGGTTGTGGATCCTCCCCAGCCTTCCCAAGTGCCTGCACCCTTGAAGGAGGGAATCCGCTTTCGCGGAGTCACTTTTCGCTATCCGGACAGCGAACGGCTGGCTCTTCGCAATTTTAACCTCTTTATTCCCGCAGCTAAGACGGTCGCCATAGTCGGGGCCAATGGTGCCGGCAAAAGCACGCTGATCAAGCTGATTTGCCGCCTTTATGATCCTGAAGATGGACAGATCGAGCTGGACGGAATTGATCTGCGGGAGCTGCCCATTCAGGAACTTCGAGGCAGAATTGCCGTGCTGCTCCAGGAGCCGGTCCGTTATCACGAGACCGTCGCTGAAAACATCCGCTTGGGCAATGTGGCTGCCGTCATGGACCTCAGTGAAATCGAAACGGCGGCCCGAGGAGCCGGCGCCCGAGAAGTGGTGGGACGTTTGCCCCAGGGCTATGACACCTGGTTGGGAAAGTGGTTTGTGGACGGGACTGAGCTCAGCGTGGGTGAATGGAAGCGGATATCCCTGGCAAGAACCTTTTTCCGACGGGCCCCAATCATCCTTCTGGATGAGCCGACCAGCCGCATGGATTCCTGGGCTGAGGCCGAGTGGATGGATCACTTCTCCCGAGTAAGAGAGGGGCAAACGGCGGTGCTCATTACCCATCGATTTACCACCGCAATGCAAGCTGACATCATTCATGTCATGCAAAACGGACAGATCGTGGAATCAGGTTGCCATGAAGAACTGCTGGCCCAAGGGGGAGAATATGCCCGATCCTGGAGAAGGCAACAACGGCAGGGCCACCGAATGACGTAGAGCGAAAGCTCAATTCGATTTGGCCCAGGTCGTCGATTTGCTAAATGGGTCGGCTTTCTTTGGCGATGGCTTTCAGCACTCTCGAGCCGACCTCCAACTGCGGCTACGGACGACGTCGACGATTCAAGCAGCCACTTT
>JALLOM010000163.1 GCA_027717865.1 Acidobacteria bacterium AH-259-O06
TACTGACCGCAAAAGGAGCAGAACATGGTACTTTTCTTATCTGGTGCCACGATTGCACTGCACTTAACATCGAAAATTCAGAGAAACTCACGTCAAGACACGTACGCCTTCGAGTTGAAAGGATTTTTTTTCCGGAAGTTTCTCTACAAGTGGAAATCGGTCGGTGTTTCCATAAACAGCGTGAACCGGAGCTAGGCTACGAAGTTGGATCAGGATGCCTTCATTGCCAATGTCTCCCGCGTGGATAATGCACTCCACATTCCGAAAAAGGTCGAACACTTGAGGTCGCAGGAGACCATGAGTGTCCGAGATCACACCGACTAACATAGATTGGTGACAAACTATGTTTCCGCCTTGGGTTCCAACCGTATTTTTCCCCTCAGAAACTCAATGATGTTCGAGGTCTTTGCAGCCGTTGGAAGATTCGAACAATACCCATTTCTTGAGTTAGGGAATATCCCCGTCGGAAACCATACCAGGTCCGAAAACCAGGATATCACGATTTTTTGCTTCTAGAGACGTGTGAGGGAAAAGGGAAAATGCGGCTCCCGGCCACACGTCAGGGAAGTGGTCGGATGAAATCTTACGGGAACCACATCAACTTCAATACGCGCAAGAGATGAAATGTTTCAGCCGTGCGCTCTTCCTGGTTTCAGGATCATACGTTGAGCTTGGGCGCAACTGGTCGCCACACTTCAAATCAAGGAGGAACATTCGCTGGTAACCCACGGCGTGTACCGCAATATCCCGCATCCAATGTATGCTGCGCACTGGCTGTGGGCAATCGCTCAAGTGCTGTTACTGCAAGAATTGGATCGCAGGTTGGGCCTTTCTGGAGGTTTTCCTTTTGCGTCTTTCGCGGGCTGAAAATCCGTGTTAATCCGCCCAACGTCCGCGCAAATCTGCGGGATCTACCCCACCTCTTCCCCATAAAACTCCAAAATTTCACCCAGCTCACCCCGAAGGTCCGAAGCCACCAAGAGGATCCTCCCATGGCGGGCGCTTTGACCTACCGCCGCCAGCACATGAAAGCGCAGTGCGCCCAGCGTCGACTGCGGGTAGCGATAACCCCACGCCCAACAATCAGCATAATTGGAGCCGTATTGGCGAACGAACTTTGTGTGTGAGATCCAGCCTCCGGCCCGCAATATCTCTGCCAAGGCCCGCCTTTCGTGACTCATCAGTTGATCAACGCAGCTATGAAGGAGCCCTTCTTCCTGAAATCGCCAGCTCAACCCCCAAATCCGTTCTTCCTTGTTGCTTCCCTCACAATTGTAGAACCCGGCCAAGGCCTCCACCGCCGACGCAGGCAAATGCCTCAAGATCCTCTGCACGTGAGCGTTGATCGAGATGGGCTTTTCTTCCATGTCCCGGATCTCCTCGCTGAGGAATCGGGCGATTAATTTTCTCTCGAACGCCTCAGGTTCGTTGAAGAGCAACGCATCGGCCCCAGACTCGAATTCCAGGACCGCAGAGCGGGCCCCTTCCAGGTGCCCTTCACTTTTGAGTATCGTGCCCGCAATTTCCTGCACTTTTTCCGCTGCAGGGTCATGCAAAAGTTCCGGGAAGCAGCCGGACAGCGCGGTGTTTATCTCCAGAAGATTTTCCCTTGGATGTACGCGCGTGTCGATTTTCGGCCCAAAGCCGATCAGTCGAACCAGCTCCAGATTCGCGTCCCGAACGCGGTTGAGGAGGCGCAGGGCCTGCCGGGGCGAGTAGAGTGTGGGCTCCTCCAAGGGCTGATCCAGCCGGAGTTCCCCTCGAATGCTTTGCAAGATGGGAGGCAGGACCTGATCATCGCTGGAAATATTCTCGATCTCTTTGAGGAGATCCTCCACCAGCTCACGACCCATGGGGGTTTCGCCGGCTTCTCGCGGCGTTCTTCCCTGCAGGGCGGGCAGGGGCATATCGATCCATTTTGCGTAGTGTTCGCTGTAGAAGTGTTTCTGGATCTCGGCCTGGAGTTCGGGCTCCAGCTCGGATGGGGCCGCTGTCCTTTCCCTGGGGAAGTCTTCGAGTTTTTTCTTCGGGTCTTCATAGACCACCGTCTTGGGACGGACGGCACCCTTGGATTTCTTGTCCAACAGTTCCAGCAGCCGCTTCATACGGGGACGGCTCATGGTTTCCCCCCACAGCTTTTCCCCATCATAGTGCAGGTTTGCGTGAATGACCTTTTCGGGGCCGAGCCAGCAGAGGGAGAAGGGTTTGATCTCATCAGCGGGACTTCGGCTCAATTCTTCAGTGGTAAATTCCGGAGTCTTTCGAACCACCTGCACAAGAGGCCCCAGACAGGCGAGCTCAAAGTTGGCCCGGCAAAAGAGCAGCGGCTCTCCGTCGCTGGTCTGGAGTTGGGGAAAGCCTTGCGTGAGCTCGCGGGTAAAATCGTATTGCAGTCGCACGACCTCATCTTCGTAGTCTCGAAGAAAATCGGAATAGTTTCCCCGAGGATTTTCCCGGCTGCGATAGTGCTGATAAAGATCCTTGAGCGACGCCAGCAGGTCGCGTTTGGCTTTCTGGGGAAAACGCGTCGTGCCGCCGAAGATTCGTCCCACCCCCCGGACCGGGAAGACGCGAGCGAAAAGGAGATCCCACTGCCTCAGACCCCGGGAGGCGCTTACATCCCGGACGTCGATTTTCTGGCCGGCACCGAGCAGTGCCTTGACGCGGAAACCCCTTCCCGGATGGACCTCCTGCACTTCGTAAAGCATGTGAGGATTACTTAGGAGCCCCTGCCAGATCTCACCCTCCAGGTCATCCCGGGGGTGCAAGGCGGCATTGGCCCGCTCGAGTAATGACCTTCCGTCCGAGCAACGGTGGTGGAAAACAAACCATTGAAAAAGCCGGGTGCGGTCGAATTCAGACCACTCGTCCGGGTTTTGCATCTTTGGATCGTCCAGCAATTCTATAAACTCCTCAGCGGCTGCATCCCTCTCCTCTGCCCACATGGGATCCTGCGCAACCATATCAGCCAGCCGCTGTAAAAGTCTCCTCTCCGCTTCCAGGATTGTCTCGTAAGCGAAGTCACTGATCCGCGATGCTTCGGGTTCTTGCCCGAGCCCCGTCTTGCCTAAACAGCACTTCTTATGCTTCTTCCCGCTTCCGCAGGGGCAGGGATCATTCCGGGCAATTCTTGCCATGGGCTCTCATCATAGCAAGGCGATGTGGTGCATGTCCCGTGTCAATTCGTGTCAAATCCGTGTCAAATCTGTCGGCCAGGAGATTTGCATCTTTGCGCGCTATTTCTGGGCAGCGAATGGTACAATATGCTATCTCTTCATGGGAAACAGTTTAGATCCTCAGAGGGTGCGTCAGTGGCTGCAAGGCCATGGCAAGGCACAGCGAATTATCCAAGAGGAACGGCAAACCTATCTGTCTCAACTTGACGCGGCCGAGGCCCTGCAATTTTATACGGAGCTTCTCTCCTGTGCGGGACACGCCGACCTACGTCGACCCTCAGTTTTGCTAATGGCCATGCGAAAAGCGGCCCGGCACAAGCAGGATTCAACGAGTGCCTAACCGGGTCCTGCCCTCTCCATTGGAAGCGGCCTCAGAAGTTGCCTCTTTTCTGGAAGAGACCCAAGTTCCTTATGTCATCATTGTGGTCTCGCCGCAGAGCATTGGGGGGAGCCGCGCGCTACTCGCGATGTCGATGTCACGGTATTAGTGCCTCCCCAGGAGGAGGAGCAGTTTGGTTCGCGTCTTTCGCAGGCCAAAAAATCCGTGTTAATCTGTGACGACCCGCGCTAATCTGTGAGATATGAAAAAGAAGGCCCTCATCACTGGCATCACCGGTCAAGATGGCTCTTATCTAGCAGAGCTCTTACTTATAAAAGACTACGAAGTGCATGGCATCGTCCGCCGTGTGGCCATTGAAGACCCCGAGCACAGGCTGTGGCGCATCAAGCATCTACTGGACGAAATCGAGGTTCATCCCGCTTCCCTGGAGAGCTATCCAAGCATCTTTCAAGTGATGATGAAGGTGAAGCCCGATGAAATCTACCATCTCGCTGCGCAGAGTTTCGTCAGTTATTCCTTTGAGGACGAGTTCTCCACACTCACTGTCAACATCAACGGGACGCATTATGTGCTGGCCGCTTGCCGCGAGGTGGTGCCCAAGGCGCGTTTTTATTTTGCCGCTTCGAGCGAAATGTTTGGCCGCGCCCCCACCAGTCCTCAAAACGAGCGAACTCCCTTTCATCCCCGCTCAGCCTATGGTATATCGAAAGTTGCCGGCTTCGACCTGACCCGCAATTACCGCGAAGCTTATTCTCTGCACGCCTCCAGCGGAATCCTCTTCAACCACGAAAGCCCCAGGCGCGGCTTTGAGTTTGTGAGTCGCAAGATTACCTCGCACGCCGCCCGCATCAGGCTGGGGCAGGCGAGTGAACTCAGGCTGGGCAATCTGGATGCCTGCCGCGATTGGGGCCATGCGCGCGAATATGTACGAGCCATGTGGTCGATCCTGCAGCAGGACGAGCCTGACGACTACGTGGTTGCCAGCGGGGAAACACATTCGGTGCTAGAATTTTTAGAGGTTGCCTTCGGTTATCTGGGACTGGATTACAAAAAATACGTGAAAGTGGATCCTCACCTCTATCGACCTGCCGAGGTCAGCCTGTTGTTGGGTGACTGCTCAAAGGCCAAAGAAAAACTGGGTTGGAGCTATTCTTGTTCTTTTAAAGATCTAGTGCGCGAAATGGTGGATGGCGATCTTAACTATCACCAAACCAATCCCAGACTTGCATGAACCGAAGACGAATCTGAGTTTTCGCGCCCATTAGCGCTTTTGAAGATCTGGTTTTGTTAGCAGCGCAGAAGGACGCTGAGTTTTCTATCGGCCTCTTCTTGAATCCCTTCGAGTGCACTTTACCGCCTGTGCGGATGCTTCGGTGGGCTAAAATCGTGAAAATTCGTCGAGACTGGTGCTAGTATTGTCTGCGGTGACATCATGCCGAATCGCGATCAGGACTGGCTGCGCCAGGCACAGAGGGACTTGGAACAGGCTGAGGATTCCCGTCGGGCGGGACGTCATGAGTGGGCGTGCTTTGCGGCACAGCAAGCGGCGGAGAAATCCGTAAAGGCGCTACATCTTCACTTAGGACAGGAAGCCTGGGGGCACGTCATTGCCAAGCTGCTTCAAGAGCTGCCAGAGACGGCACCCGTTTCTCAGGCTCTCATTGAGAAAGGGCGGGTTCTTGACAACTTCTACATTCCTTCACGCTATCCCAACGCCCACCCTGAAGGATCCCCATTTGAGCACTACGGACCCTTGCAAAGTGAGGAGGCTATTGCATATGCCCGTGAGATCATTGAGTTCGTCCGTTCTCAAATGGCCTGAGGTCCAGACGGTCGTTCAGGCAGTGCGTCAGTGGTCGGAAAAGATCCTAGCCCAGCGAGGGGATCTAATACGGATTGGTTATTTTGGCTCTTATGCGCGCGGCGACTGGGGTGTAGGAAGCGACCTGGATCTCGTTATTGTGGTGGAAAGTTCCGATCAGCCCTTCGAGAGGCGAGCCGCCCAATGGGATGCAACCGAACTTCCGGTGCCCGCCGATGTGCTTGTTTACACCAAGGAGGAATGGCAGTCACTCAGCCGCCAAGGACGCTTCTATCCCACGATGATGCAAGAGGCGGTTTGGACTTACGTGCGGAAAGACTGAATTTGCGCGCACTTCGCGCTTTTCGCGATTGTTCGCGTCTTTCGCGGGCTAAAATCCGCGTCAATCCGCGGGATGATTCACCACAGGTTACTGAAAACAGAATCCAGCGCAACAGAGAACAGATCCAGGGCGGATGATTTCGCCCATGCAGTAGAGTCGGTGTGAGAAATACGGGTTGGCCCCCGGAACACTCGCTAAAACACCCCAAGTGTTAAGATCCCCGTCTTCACAAAGTGCAAACTGAGAAGCGTCAAAAGTCCTTCATGAGTCTTTGGTTCATATTTGTAGACGACGAGCGCAAAGATGCACTTCTCCGTGGCAGATCCTCAAGTTGACGTGCATGCATATTGAGCATACAATGCATTTATGGCTAGCCGGCGTGGTATCCAGTACACCCTGCGGGGCGTTCCGCTTCGTGTCGATGAGGCCTTGCGCCGGAAAGCGCAGCAGCAAGGCAAGAGCCTTAACCAAGTTGCCCTAGAGGCGCTCGCCTCCGGCACTGGGCTCACGGAGGAGCCCATCTTGTACCATGATTTGGATTCCTTGGCGGGCACGTGGGTGGAGGACGCACGGTTTGAAGAGGCGGTGCGGGCGCAGGATCAGGTGGATCCGAGCCTATGGCAATGAGGATCGCACTGGATACGAACCGTTACGTCGATTTCTGTAGGGGTAAAGAAACAGTCGTACGGGCCGTCCAGCGCGCCGAGAGGGTCTTCCTGCCCTTCGTTGCTCTGGCCGAGGTGCGTGCCGGATTTATGTGCGGTGCTCGCTCCCAGGAGAACGAGCGCATTCTGACGCGATTTCTCAACTCTCCAAGAGTCGCCGTCCTTTATCCCGACGAGCAAACTACCCACCATTATGCGCGTCTTTTCTATCAACTGCGCAGACAAGGCACACCGATTCCGACCAATGATCTTTGGATAGCGGCCCTGGTGTCTCAGCACGACTTGTTCCTGTGCGCGCAGGACCAACACTTTGACCATCTTCCTCAGCTCCCCCGGGTCTGAACGTATATGTGAATTTGATTAGTGCGGTTCGTCCCGCAAATTACACGGATTGTGTCATGCGCAAGTTGAAGTTTTGTTTCATTGGCGGTGGGGCGATTGTTGTGCTGCTGGCCGCGGTGTTTCATGGGTCGCTGCTGAGGGGGTTGGGCGGCCTGGTGGTTTATGAGAATGCGGATTTCGATCATGTGGATGCGGTGGTGGTTCCTGCGGGCGTGGTCCCAGGCCGAGCCTTTCAGGCCGCCAATCTCCTGCGCGAGTCGCGAGCCGGTATCGCCATCCTCTGTCGGGAGGAGGTGCGGCCGCGCTTTAAGTGGCTGAAAGAATTAGGCGTCCATTTTTTAGAGGGTCATGAGATCAATCAAGATGTGCTTCTGAAGCTGGGGGTGGAGGAGACGCGCATAGAGCTGCTGCCCGATGTGGCTCACAGCACCTGGGAAGAGGCTCAGGCCTTAAAACGCTACCTGGCCGAGCATCCTTTGGATTCTATAGTGATCTCGACCTGCCAATATCACTCCTATCGTGCTTATCTCAACTTCAAGAAGGCCCTGGAAGGAACGGGAGCGAAAATTTATAGTGTCCCCTCCAGGTACTGCGAATTTGATCCACAGGCGTGGTGGAAAGACCGGGATCAAATCAAAATCCTCTACGTTGAACTGGCCAGTTTGGCAGCGTTCTTCCTCGGAAAGCGATAGCTCGGTTTTGAGTTCTCAGTTGCGAGTTGTGAGCCTCTGAGCTATTGAGCCTCTAATTGAGCTTTTGGGTTTTTAACCTCTTGA
>JALLOM010000164.1 GCA_027717865.1 Acidobacteria bacterium AH-259-O06
GGCGGTATCGTAAACGACGACCTTTAGATGGCCCTTTGTGACACGCCCGGCAACACTGAAATGGCGTGTCAACGGAATGCCCTGCGCCAGCACCTTTCGATAGGTTGGTGGCGTTAAGCTCAGCTCCAGTTTGTCCCAAGCATCTGTGACCAATTGGCCCTTGTCGGAAACCAGGAAGAATGTCACGGCCAGCTGGCCCTCATAGAGTTGGTCTTTCAGGGTAAACATGCTTGAAGCCAAAAGGATTCTCAACGACACATCGAATTCGGTTGTCTCGTCCTTGTATACAGGCTTGGTTACGTCAAAGGACAAGACGATGTCATTGACAGGCTCCGAATAGGTGGCGGCGCTGACCGTGCGGCTGTAGGTAAGAAAACGCTGCAGGTCATAAGGTTCCAGAATCGTCCGTGCATAGTATCCTTCGCGCGCCTGGACTTTAAGCCCCTTGCGACCACGTACCCGTACTTGAATGCGGCGAAATTTCCCGTCGAAGTTGTCATCCTTGGGACGGTAGCCCAGCAGGTAGACGGCACGAGTATTTCGATTGATGGATCGGAGCGCATTGGTGACATCAGTGCCGATATATGCCCGCCCGCCGGTTAGCGAGGAAATCTGGCGCAACGAGGACAGGGCCATAGTGTGGGTAAAACTTCCCCCTGCCCTTGGTTCACCAGCTGTGGCTCGGTTGAACTCCGTGCGCGTCGAACCAAATTGCCGTCTGAACTGGACAGCTGCTCCGAGTTCCAGGCCTCCCGTGTGAATGTTGTGAAGTCGGACGCGGGCGTCGCTGGCCAACTTCGACACACTCTCTTCATCTTCCTGGTCCGGCAAAAATAATCCCTTCTCAGTGAAAAACAGAATGTGCTTTTCCCCTTCCGAGAACCGCAGGTAATCGATCGCTGCATAGATGTTCATCAGATCCTGGCCCGTACGGGTCCGTCCCTCCATATACTCGTCCAACGGAAGGTCGGTCAGGAGCTCGAGTTCCAGATCCTGCAACTCAGTCAGGTTTTGCTCGGCCGGATCGATAAGATCTTCCTCCGGGAAGGCTGCCTCTAGCTGAGCCCGCCGCTCCATGCGCTCGGCAAGAGCCAGTGCCTCCCTCTCATCTTCAGCATGTTCTGGACTCTCCACGGCGTTTCCAGCAATTACTCGACGAGAAACAACCTGGGGAAGGTCAAATATCTCGTCAATTTTGGGTTGGACTGAAGAGAACCGCTTGCTCCCGTAGATCGCGGCCAATCCGCCTAAGCGGGACTCCAAGGCCGCCTCGATCTCTTCATGTTTTTCCGAGTAGCTTTCCAGGACAGCGGCAGTTTTCTGGTGCTCAGTAGAAAAGTTCGTCGAGCGATTGTATGCAATAACCGCGACACGATCCGTGGGAGTAAGTTCCTCACGGACGAACTGAATCAACGACTTGAGGGGTTTGAAATTTCGATGCCTGCCGCGCCCCAGCAGAACTAGAAAGGTACGATGGGGGGGAGAGTCAAGCAGGCCTTCCGAGCTGGGGACAGTCACTGATGGTGTTGTTTCCGGCTCCTTGGCCAACCGCTCCGGTTGATCAAATCTCTGCAAGAGAAAATGAGTGATTTCCTGAGGAATGCCATTTTCCAGTACTAGAAAATCCTCTTTGCTGAGATCGAGAACCGGCTGATCCTTATTGTCTGTGACCACCACATCAAGCGGTACCACATCAACCTGAACCCGGATGGTGCCGGGAATTTGCTGCTGAGCCCATAATTGCACGAACAGCACCGTCAGCAGCACGCCTAACACAGCCACAAACGGGGATTTCAAGAGGTAATTTGCGAATTTCATGTGACCTTCTGTCCTATCCTACCAAACAGTATTCTAGATTCTACCCCAGTAAAAGGGGTCAGACCTTGAGTTTTCGTTTTTGGGTCCAAAAACGAAAACTCAAGGTCTGACCCCTTTTAGAATACAATAGCAAAGGCGGTGCCTGGATCGGCGGTACAAGGACAAACTGGTCTATTCCTTTAAACCCGAAGGTAAGAAGGTCAATAGCGTCTGGCTGCACATTACAGAATGGCTCGAGAGTATCAAGACCCGCAGGCGAACCTCGGCAAACGAGGATACGGGATTCGAGGAGGCCATGACCGCCCATATGGCAACTGCCGCCTATCGCAGTGGGAGAAAAGCCATATGGGATCTGCAGAAACGTAGAATCATTACCTGACAACTTGGACACACTGGTAGAGGAATTCGGAATTACCGTAGGTATCCACAATCACGGTGCCAGGGACAAGCGCTGGGGCAGGTCCAGCCAGATCGCCGAAGCCTTGAAGAATCACCATCAGGGAATTGGGGCCTGTGTGGACATGGGGCATTATTGGCGCGTTGGTGAGGAACCCAGCGATGTGTTGGTACTCTTTGCTGATCGCGTCTACGGCATTTATTTCAAGGACGTCAATAAAGACGGACATGAGGTCGCCATTGGCGAGGGAGAGTTGGATATTCCGCGGTTTCTAGAGACGCTGAAGAGAATCGGCTACCGCTACCCCATCACCCTGGAAGCTGAAGGTAATCCGGAAGATCCGATGCCTTATTTGAAGAAGTGCCTGGAGAAAACTCGCCAGATCTTTGCAAACATGAGTTAATAGTGCGAACCTATGCCACTTCACCGCCGCCGTTCTAAAGCGGTCTTGGACAGTCGAATTTCAGAGGAATAGACCCTGATGTCAGCAAAGGAGAGTACCGTGGGACCTCAAAAACAGCTCTTAATGACACTACTATTCACGATTGTAACCATTGGCTGCGGGACCCTGACTGGTCCTGAAAGCGTAGCAAACAAGAACGACCCTCCTCCGAATTTCATCATCATCTTCTGTGATGATTTGGGCTACGGGGATATCGGCTGCTTCGGCTCGAAGAAACACCGGACTCCAAGTATCGACCGCATGGCCAAAGAAGGGATGCGTTTCACAAGCTTCTATGTGACCAGCGGAGTCTGCACACCGTCGCGGAGCAGTTTAATGACGGGATGCTATCCACGCCGAGTCAACATGCACGATGATGATCGAGGCAGATGGGTTCTGTTTCCAGCAAGCCACAAAGGGCTGCATCCGGACGAGGTTACGATAGCGGAAGTTCTCAAAGAGCGGGGCTACGCCACCGCAATTGTGGGCAAGTGGCATCTGGGGGACCAGCCAGACTTTCTGCCCACACAACAAGGATTTGATTCCTACTTTGGTATTCCCTATTCGAACGACATGGGAAAGTGGAACAAGAATCGCAACTATCCTCCCCTGCCCTTGCTGCGCAATGTGAAAGTCGTCCAAAGGGAGCCCGATCAGGCGCTTCTGACCAAGCGGTACACCGAAGAGGCGATCAAGTTCATTACGACCAACAAAGACAAACCTTTCTTTCTCTATTTGCCCCACACGATGCCGCACAACCCGGTCTCCGCGTCGGCGCCATTTGCGGGCAGATCGGCCAACGGCGGCTTCGGTGACGCTGTTGAAGAAATCGATTGGTCGACAGGCGAAATCCTAACCACGCTCGAGAGGCTTGGCATCGATGATCGAACAATGGTTGTGTTCACCTCAGATAACGGCGCCGCCAGGCGCTGGGGCGGCAGTAACGCTCCGCTCAGCGGATTCAAGGGCAGCACGATGGAAGGCGGTATGCGAGTGCCATGTGTGGTCCGTTGGCCTGCAAAAGTACCGGCGGGCACCACTTGCGATGTGGTGACATCAACCATCGACATGCTGCCAACACTTGCCAAACTTGCTGATGCCAGAGTACCGGATGATCGAATCATCGACGGTAAAGACATCTGGCCACTGATGTCGGGCGATCCCGATGCGAAGTCGCCGCACGATGCCTTTTATTATTACTCGATTGATCAGCTGCAAGCTGTAAGATCCGGCAAATGGAAACTGCATCTCTCTCGACAGGACAGCCAGCGCGCACAAGAGGGTGAGGCACAGCAGTTGCCAGTGCGCCTGTATGACCTGAAGACTGACATCGGAGAGACAACAAATGTTGCCGCCGATCATCCGGCGCTGGTAAAACGCCTGCTGGCTCGCGCCGAACTAGCTGGCGCGGATTTGGGCGATGGTCAGAAGCAGGGTAAGCATCAGCGTCCAGCCGGTTTTGTGGAAAAGCCCAAGCCCTTGACCAATTGATCTATGCAGGCTCACCATAAAAGGCACGGTCGGTCATCGGGCACATCAGTGGGCGAAAAGGAATGTCCAGTGGCTAGACGTTTTCTAGGGGCTCTTGAAATTCCACACCGAGCGAGTGCGTAGCCCCTCCTTCTCTGATCTCGCGAACAGTGTAGACAACTCTGGAAGTTAAAACTCCTTCTACCTTGAGCGAATTGGAGCTGTCAAGGACATCATCAGAACGGCAATTTCGTCATTGATCTGTTCAACACTTGTAGCATCCGGCTGGTTGATTGAATTCTTGGAGAGCACCTCACACCCCCTCACTCATCTGCGGACTGGGCCAAAAACTGCAGCAGTTGCTTCTGCTCTTCCGCTTCCACCTGAAGGAACTCCAAAGCAACGGAATTGACATATTTTCCGCCGCGTTCGACCGGTTCAGATAGAACGACCCAGCCGACGGCATTCACTTGTTGTGATGGAGACAAATGAAGGTTCATCTCCAATGTATCCCCTACTTTCAATGGAAGACTGGTTTCAAATCTCAATCCGCCCACAGTGATATTTTGGGTCGCGACGTTCAACACTCTCTCGCCGATGAGGTAAGTTTGGTCGGCGTCAATCACCATGAACGAGAGAGGGATCGACGAGGAAACCCTTAAGGATTTCCTCCGCTCCACTGTTACTCCTTCACCGCGTATCGAGACCTCCACATGCTTATTCCCCGGTCCGGAAATTTCGACAACCTCTACGTCCCAACAATAGACAATCCTTTTTTCCAAGCATTTAATCCGAACTTGCTCTCCTTCTTGGAAAGAGAGCGGTGAGGTAGGTCTCGAAAGCTCCAACGAGATTTTATCTGGGGAGATTTTCGTGACGGTGGCGGCGAGTTCGGCGCGTGACTCCAGGAGGCAAATGGATATCGCTTGCCCGATACTAAGGCGACGATCAAGGCCTGCACTTAAGACTCGTGCAAAGCTGAAATCACGATCATGTTTTGGCCTGGTGAACATCCTTACCTGCCTTCCTTGAGTGTTGAATCTAGTTTATTTAGGACTTGAAAAGCCTTCCAGTGACGGCCGTCACTAAGAATGACAAAGAATGCTATCAGGTAATTTAGGTAGACCACTCCATCTGGCCGGAATCCCTTTCCATGTAAGACCTTCTTTCGTAGGAATCAGTTTGTAGTCACTGTACTCACCTATTTAGGGGTATATAGGGATGTTGAGTTCCCCGCCAACCCGGACACCGGCTAGTCTTCTTCGGAGTGAATCACGGAAACCTTACCGGTTATTCCGCTATTTTGGAGAGGTAGGCGGTGCAGAGAAAAAACACGGGCCGAGTCTAAAAAACTGTCTCTTCGGTTTCCTCACTCATTTGGGACTCACCTAAAAACTGCAGGATTTGGCTTCGTTCCGCTGGTTTCAATCCAAGGAACTCCAAAGCAACCGAATTGAGATATTCTTCCTCGCGTCTGATCTGTTCAGATCGAACGATCCACCCGCCGACACCGACTTGTTCTGACCGAGGCAAATGAAAGTTTACTTGTAATTCATCACCCACTTTGAGGCGAAGCTCGGTTTCAAAACCTATGCCGCCCACACTCATATTTTGCATCTTATTCGAGTAAAGATCTTTTCCCGAGACGAGTCCGTCCGGAGCACCGGTAATTACCCTAAACGAGAAAGGGATCTTCGAACGGAGCCTCAAGAATTTCCTCCGCTCGAGTGTCACCCCTTCACCGCTTTTCGAGATCGCTACGTGCCGATTTCCGGAGCCGGACACTTGGAGAACCTCTCCGCCCCAGTAATAGATAGCCGCTTCATCGCAGTATTTAATCCGAACTGGCTCTCCTTTTCTGAAGAGGCGGGGAAGTGTTGGTCTCGAAAGCTTCAGAGAGGTTTCGTCTGGGGAGGTTTTCGTGACGGTGGCCAGGCGCTCGGCGATTAACTTCAGTAGGGAAATAGATACCACCCAGCCGATCTGAAGGTAATGACCGGAGCGTCCAAAAACTTGCTCACTCATTTGCAGACTCTCTATGCATCAGTTGGCATCAACTTGACATCGCCGACCCTGGCGGCCTCATCCGAAGCTGATGGTGCCTGAGGTTTGCTAAGCAAGTGGCGTGCCATTTTAAGCCATGTTCGTCTGCCAACCCAGTGAGCCTGATATAAATCTCTAATAAACAGTTAGTTACACGCTATCAAGCGCGTAAGTTTGGCGGCGTTGTGTCAACCTAAGATTACACAATAATATAATAAGTGTAAACTAGTGTTCACATCTGCAGGAAATGCAGAAGAGGTCCTCATTGGCAACTTACGATGTTTTGGACGTGTAGTTTCCAAAGCCGTCCTTGCGCCGTTTCTACACCAATAATACAATTAACTCCAGAAAGGGATTTCCTATCTCTCATATGGTAATGAGCTTGCCCGCCGTGGAATGACGATCTCTCACCGTGAGGGTGGAGGCCCCCGTCATTCAGGAAACCGAACGCCGTGGCTCGCTACAGCGCGCCTGATAGGAGAGTTACGGTCTGTCCTTTCTGTGACCGGCCTTTGTTTTGCCTTGCTACCGGCGGGATGCGGGTTTGGCCGCCGGCACGTTCGTATGCCGGATGCGGAGCCGGGCAGAACCCAGTTCGAGAACTACTGTGCGGCCTGCCACCAGCGCGACGCCCTGGGGATGGATGGCGGCGCTCCGCCGTTGGAGGGCTCTTCCTGGGTGATGGGGCCTGAGACCCGACTGATAAAGATCGTGCTGCAGGGCGTGCGGGGAACCATCGAGGTCGGTGACAAGACCTACAATCTGGAGATGCCGGGATTCGGACAGATTTTAACGGACACGGAAATTGCCTCCCTGCTGTCGTTTGTTCGCAGGCGCTGGGGTGGGCCGAGCACACCGATTACACCCGCGACCGTGAGCCGGGTCCGCGCCGCGACCCGGGATCGCACGGACTACTGGACCGCTGACGAACTGCTTGAGGACCCGTGAACGGTGGGAACTTGCAGCAACACTATGAGCACTCTATTTGCGTCCCAGCCCAAACTCATTTCCCATTTTCACAACTTTGCCATCGCGGAAATGAACCTCGATAAACTTTGAACTGCTCACCGGTTTGCCCTTTTCATCCTTCAAGGTAGCGACCAGCTTTTTGGTTTTCACGTCAAAGACATCGGGCGTGTGGGACCAGGCATACTGACCATCCAGGCTAAAGCACACCCACCCATGACCTCCTTGGGATAACTCGACATGGCCTCTCGGCTCTGGAGGCATTTTCGTGGCGTCAA
>JALLOM010000165.1 GCA_027717865.1 Acidobacteria bacterium AH-259-O06
CCCTTTCAGCGACCGTATTAAGAGGCGAGTTTGGCCATGAAAGAAATGAAAATGCCAGCGATTGAAGTGGAAAACACACCAACCCTGAAGACCGAGTACCAGCGACTTACAGTAATCATTCCAACCTTGAACGAAGCGAATACTATCGGCAAATTATTGGATGATCTGGTGCAACGGTATCCTGGTATCAACGTGATCGTGGCAGATGATGATTCAACCGACGGCACCCGTCAAGAGGTACTGGTTCGAGCTCGCGTTTATCCACGTATTCGCCTACTGTGGCGAAAAGGCAAAATGCCTGGACTCGCAGCCAGCGTCTTAGATGCTTTGAATTTGGTATCTACAGATTATTTTGCTCTCATGGATGGTGATCTTCAACATCCTCCTGAGACAATTGAAAAACTGCTGCGAGCGCTCACCAGGGGGTATGCTGTGGCTGTGGGGAGGCGCGTTCGCTACGGACTTCCACCGCATCGGTATTTAGTTTCTAAGGTAGGCACGCTAATGGGTAGACTCCGACTCTGGTGGACCGATTCAGCGAGGTGCAGCGATTGTGGGGGTGGGTATTTTGCAGGACGAACTGATCTGTTTCTAAAAGTGCTTCGAACACACGCCGAGTGCTTT
The DNA here is from genome assembly GCA_027717865.1 of Acidobacteria bacterium AH-259-O06. GTDB lineage: Bacteria > Acidobacteriota > UBA6911 > RPQK01 > JADFOI01 > JALLOL01. The sequence goes on from JALLOM010000165.1 coordinate 625, forward strand.
GAACTGCAAGGCTATAAAGTGCTGTTCGAATTCCTCAAGCAATTACCTGGCCACACGTCTGTGGCCGAGATCGCTTATGAGTTTGGCTGGCGGAGTCTCGGAGAGAGTAAGCTTAGCGCGCGAATCATGCTGAGGTATGTGCGTTCCCTTTTTCGCTAGTACACCCTCATGACCCAGTTCATCCCACTGATCCGGGAGTCAAGATTCAGAAAATTATCCCATCCTACGTTCCTGGCTGTTGTGGTCCTTCTTGCGGCCACTTTAGCTCTCTTTGGGGATGTACTCTTCTCCTCAAAACAAATCGTGCTTGCGCAGCTCGGGACCGATGTCTTCCTCCTGTTTAGCCACTGGAGGGATTTCGGATTCGGCCAGCTTCAACAGGGAAATCTGGCTTTGTGGAATCCGCACATTTTCTCCGGAATGCCTCATTTCGGAGACTTTCAATCTGCTTTACTTTACCCTCTGAATTGGTTTTATCTGATTTTGCCACTCTCGAAGGCCATCAACTTCGGGATTGCCTCGCACGTCTTTCTTTCCGGCCTTTTCATGTATTTTTGGACTTCGCACCGGGGACTGCACCCCGCTGCTTGTCTGCTTTCTTCCCTTCTATTTATGTTTTGTGGCCCTCATCTCCTGCACATTTACGCTGGACACCTTACAATCGTCAGCTGCGTACCCTGGATCCCCATGTTATTCCTCGTCCTTGATGCTTACTCTCGCACGTCTTCCGTTCCCTGGCTCCTATTAGGGATGCTCACAATTGCAATGCAGATTTTGGCTGGTTATCCCCAATATGTTTTTATCACCGCCGTCGCGGCAGGCATCTACACCCTTCTTCGCTTGTTTCACACGGCAAATCGTCGACAAATAGTGTTTGGACTGGCTGCAATATATCTGGGGGGAGCAGTACTCTCAGCAGTTCAACTTCTCGCGGGGCTGCAGGCAGCCAGTGAAGGGATACGTGGGGGAGGCGTTTCTTACGCTTTCGCCTCGTCGTTGTCTTTTCCCCCAGAGAATTTCGTGACCTTGTTTGTCCCGGGGTTTTTTGGCAACATGACCGATTTCCCTTACTGGGGACGGTGGTACTTATGGGAGATGTGCCTTTTCGTCAGTGTGACTGGCCTCATTTTGGCGGTCTATGGAGCCACTTTTGGAGAACCAAAGGTTCGCTGCTTTTCCGTCACCATGGTGGTTGTTCTGTGTTTTCTCGCCCTGGGCGCTTATACACCCTTCTTTAAACTGCTTTACACTTGGGTTCCGGGATTCAATCTCTTTCGCAGCCCCTCTAAATTTATGGCGTTGGCTTCTTTATTCATTGCAATGCTCTCAGGAATCGGTTTAGACACTTTGCTGAAGAAGGAAGCTTATTCAGGTAAACGGCTGTGCCGAGTCCTTTTTGTAATCGGTCTACTGGTCGGATCGCTGAGTTTGTGGATTTACGGGTCGGCTCAGGAGGGGGCCGGAGGAGCATGGGGAAATCTCGTGCAGACCATCGCATCCACAAAGGAGATGTACATTCCTGCTACCACCTACCAAGATCCAGTTTTTGTCAAGAGCGCGGGAATTTTCGCAGCCAAAAATCTTTTTACCTGCTGTGCAACTTTTTTGCTGTTGTCCCTGTTGTTTTTCCTTGCGGACTCATCGCGAAAGGCCCTCTATCTGGTGGCGCTGCTGGCGGTCGCGGAAATCCTCATATTTGCTGGAACAAGTCGTGCAACTTTTGACCTTGAGTCGGCCCGTTTCCCACCACTGGAGAAATTCTTAAAGAATGATCCAGGCGACTATCGTGTGTTGGTGCAGGAAGTTCCAAACGTCGCCATGTCCATCGGAGCACAGAATATCTGGGGATGTAATCCGGTGGTTTTGAGGCGCTACGCCGAGTTCATGACCTTTACTCAGGGACAAGATCCGGACAAAGCCACTCAATATCTTCAATTCACCCATCCCCACCGCCTTTACGATATGCTCCGGTGCCGTTACCTCTTCATTCGTGATGGAGACCGGGTTCAAGTCCACAGCATTCCCAATATCATGCCACGACTGCAGCTAGTACAAGATTGGGTAGTCATCACCGATCGCGACCAGATTTTCGCGGCGCTGGAGGATCCCGCATTTGATCCACGTGAGAAGGTTATTTTGGAAACTCCTTGGGTTCCCGTTCCGGTCAAGTCCGACTCAAAAGGGACGGCCCACATTGTGGACTCTTCTACTGATTATCTCATCATTGAAGCGAGCCTTCCTTCTCCCGCCATTTTGTTGATCACCGATAACTATAGTGAAGGCTGGCGAGCCATGGCTCTGTCCGGTAGTGACCAAGATCAGTACGACCTTCTTCCTGCGAATTACATCTTGAAGGCTGTTCCCCTGAAAGCGGGAAATCATCGTATCCGTGTCGAATACTTACCGAAAGCGTTTTTGTTGGGTAAATGGATCTCCATTGTCTCGCTGCTCATTTATGTAGCGGTGGCTGGTGTGGGGGCCGTGTCGTTTTAAAGACACGGCCCCCCCTGAAAACCAGGAACTCCTCCTCCTCGACGGGCACACCATCACAGTAATAAAGAAAGCGTGTTGGATGGGGGCGAAGGCGGGGACCCGGCGTAATGATTCCAACTAAGTTTAGTGGATCGGCTGCCGAAATTCGGATGACTTCTCCCGACGCTTGACTGCGCCTCGTGGTCCGCAGCGCATCCACTGCTCCCGGTAGAGCAAACTGCTCCCCTATAAATCCGGAAACAAATCGTCCCCCTCGGACCTGGCCCTGAGCCTCAAGTCTACGGTAGATGATGAGCAAATCACGCCAGGGTATGGCAAGGTTCTCGCGGGCCAATAGGTCCCGAAAAACTACGCCCCACCGTCTCAAGAGCTGCAGGGCTAGATGCTCCAAATCTATGGTCTGGTTGGCAGGAAGTAAATCTCCAGGCAATCGCAAAAGGGCCCAACGACCCACTGACCGGCCCAGTTTTCGGAGGGTGGGTCTGCCTGAAGCAGATCGTCTGCGCCCACTTTTCCTGTTTGGGTCAATCAGAACACGCAAATTGTCAAAAGCATCTGCGGTAGCCAAACCAGCAGCTACCAGCTCCCACAACGCTTCTTCGACTTCCAACGGAAGTCTTCCTGTAGTGCGCACTAGATCTTCAAAAAAACAGGCTCCCCAGCGCTGCAGCTGTTCCAGGACTTCGTCAGCCGGATGTGAAAGGTTTAATCCCCCGGTCTCTTGGGAGCTTGGATCGAGCTCCTCATGGCAGACGTTTCGCAAGGTAAAGAATTCCGGCATGCTCAGGCGCTTGAAAAAGGCCACCGGGGCAACCCGTGAGGGCCGAATCCCCCGAGGAGACGACGGCGGCTTTTCTTCCAGCTGGTCTTTTTCTAACGTTGAGGGAAGCGATAAACGTCCCCAGACAAACTCCCCGGATAGGCAAAGTCTATCGAGGAGTTCAGGATCGTATTCGCCCATCCGGCTGGGCAGCAGGAAACCCTCCCAAGCAGCGGCAGCCGCCTCAAAGCCCTGCAGCTGCTCCAAAATGATGGATAGCCCCTGCTCTCCGTACAACCTTGTACCAGTCGCGACGTGCTGCCAACGAAACAAGAACTGCATAAAATCAGCCGGAGAAACCGGCTCAATCTCTCGCCGCAAGCGCCGCAAGGTCAGACCATGGATGCGCGCCAAGAGCCGGCGATCGCACCACTCCAACCCGCCGGCGGAGGCTCGAGAGACACGATAGGATCCTCGAAGAATTTGACCATCCTTTTCCAGGGCATGCAGGGCCTGTTCAATTGCCGGCCGTGCAAGGTTCAACAAATGGCTCAACTCGCCGGCGGTGATCGGACCGGTGCATTCCAGCCGGCAGCGCACCAGTTCACACACGGCCTGCTCCGCATCCAAATCCCGATCTCTTTCCCATAAGCATTCTTCGGCAATGTACGAGTCTGGTACAATCTGTCCCTTCGGGTAGACTTTCTTAAGCAGATTCCTGCGCTCAGTTGCAAACCAAAAAACGACAGGATCCTTAGAGCTTTGATTCTCCTGCTGTGTGATTCGCCCAAGCACTATGCTCCCGGCTCGCTTTTGGGCAACCAACTGTTCGAGCAAGCCTCGACGCCGTGAGATTTCAACCTCCGTCAGAACGCCCAGCGTTAGAAGAGCGTCGTGTAACTCATCTACATTCTTCACAGGAGGCCAGGCTTCTCGGGCTACCTGCTCAATCGCCTCACTATCCAACTCACCCAGTTCCGCGGTTTGATCCGGCAACGTGCGGCGAGCCTGAACGGCTCGAGCGCGGCGCTCTTCCAACGGGGCATCATCGAGAAAGGCATATGCATTGGCGTTGAGAATCTCATGGCTAAACGGCGAAGGTTCTCTTGTATCCACCGCCACACATCGGATATCCCCGCTTTCAATCTTGCACAAGATCTCCACGAGAGCTTCCACGTCCATTGCTTCGATCAAGCAATCCCGAACGGTTTCGTAAACCAGAGGATGGTCGGGAACAACAATGTCTCCCTGGATATTTTCTCGACAGGCTGCCTGCCCCGGAAAAACAGCAGCAAGGAGATCATCAGAGCGCATTCGCTGAAGGGGAGGTGGGACTTTACGACCGTTCGAGAAACGAAGCACCGCCAGAGCACGACTCGCGTTCCAGCGCCAGCGAGTGCCGAAAAGAGGAATTGCCAGCAACGCCTGAACCAGAACCTCACGCACACTCTTGGAAGAGAGGAAAGAAAAAACGCTGTCTAAAGGGAAGCTATGCTGGTCACTGAGTGAAATGAGGATTCCATTTTCGGTTGCGGCTGCCTGAAGTTCAAAGTTAAAGCTGCGGCAAAAGCGTTTACGCAAGGCCAGACCCCAGGCCTTGCTGACCCGGCCGCCAAAGGGAGCATGCAAAATAAGCTGCATCCCTCCCGCCTCGTCAAAGAAACGCTCTGCCACCACACAACTGTGTGCAGGAAGTGCGCCCAAAGCGGCTTGCCCTGCAAGTACGTACTGAACAGCTTGTTCCGCGCCGCGAGCATCCAGGCCGCATTCCTCACTCAGCCATTTGAGGGCTCGCGGAGCGCCACGGCGAACAATTTCTTCCCTGAGCTCCGAGAAGGCTTGAGACAGTTCTGCTGTGCGTGCCGGCGCCTCACCTCGCCAGAAAGGTACCGTAGGAGGAGCTCCGCCGGCGTCTTCCACCCGCACCACCCCGGCCTCAACTCGACGGATGCGCCAGGAAGTGTTGCCCAACAAAAAGATGTCACCCCGCATGCTTTCCACTACGAAATCCTCGTCCAGAGTCCCTACCACAGCCTCCTCAGGGTCGGTTTTCACTAGATAGTTGGCATTGTCAGGAATGGCCCCTCCGGAGGTGATGGCTGCCAGGCGAGCGCCGCGTCGAGCTCGAATCATTCCATTGATCCGGTCACGGTGCAGATAGGCACCGCGGCGGCCCTGTCGAGTGGATATTCCCTCAGCCAGCATCGTTACAATGGCATCGAATTGTTGGCGTTGAAGACCAACATAGGGAGCGGCTCTTCGAAAGACTTGAAACAGTTCTTCCTCTTTCCACTCCCGGCTGGCAACAGCAGCAACAATCTGCTGGGCCAGAATGTCCAAAGGAGCAGCAGGAATTCGGATTTGATCCAGTTGGCCCGTCCGGATGGCACGGACCAGGGCTGCGCACTCGAGCAGCTCGTCTCTGGTGGTCGCAAAGATTCGGCCTTTGGGAGTGGCTCCTTTCCAGTGACCGGAGCGCCCGATGCGCTGCAAGGCGAGCGAGATCGCACGAGTCGAACCGAGCTGGCAGACCAGGTCAATCGAACCAATGTCGATTCCCAGTTCCAGAGAGGCGGTGGCCACCACCACTTTTAGCTCCCCACTCTTAAGCCGTTCCTCTGCCTTCAGGCGAATCTCTCTGGAGAGACTCCCGTGATGAGCCGCTACGAACTCCTCTCCCAACCGCTCAGCCAAGTGATAGGCGACCCTCTCCGCCAAACGACGAGTGTTCACAAAGATAAGCGTGGTGTGGTGCTGGCGGATGAGTTGGGACAGCCTGTCATAGATTTCTCCCCACATCTCGTTGGTCGCCAGCGCTCCTAACTCGTCGCCCGGGACTTCCACGGCAAGGTCCATGTGGCGCCAGTGTCCCACGTCTACAACCACAGGGGTCCGGCCCGCTCCGCTGAGAAAGTGTGCAATGGCTTGAATCGGTTTCTGGGTAGCCGAAAGACCAATGCGCTGAAAAGCCTTGCCAGTCAAGCTCTCCAACCGTTCCAGGGAAAGGCTTAACTGAGAACCGCGTTTGTTACTTGCCAGGGCGTGAATCTCGTCCACAATGACTGTCTTCACCTCCTGCAGCATCTTCCGTCCACTCTGACTGGTTAACAGAATGAACAGCGATTCAGGAGTGGTGACAAGGATGTGGGGAGGCTTGCGAGTCATCCGCTGGCGTTCGCGACCAGGCGTGTCGCCGGTGCGCACCAGAGGTCTGATTTGTGGAAGTTCAATCCGCATCTGCACAGCTGTTTCCCGGATTTGCTGTAAAGGTTCCAGCAAATTCTTACGCACATCGTTCGCCAATGCCTTAAGGGGAGAAACGTAAAGGATTTCGGTTCTATCAGCCAGCCCGCCCCTGACACCCTGTTGAACCAGACGATCAATGGCACACAAAAATGCCGCTAGAGTTTTCCCTGAGCCAGTCGGAGCAGCAATCAAAACGTGATCGCCATTTTGGATAACGGGCCAGCCATAGTTCTGCGGCTCACTGGCCTCACCGAATCGTTTATCAAACCAAGTTGAGACGGC
>JALLOM010000166.1 GCA_027717865.1 Acidobacteria bacterium AH-259-O06
GCCACCCGCCAGTCCACTGGTATTGATCTGCACCTGAGACGACGTCTCGGGACGAGGCTGAGCGTCCAGAGTCCAGGAGTAGCTCAGAGGATCATTATCCGGATCACTGGCCTGCCCGCTTGCGCTCACCGTTTCGCCTGCATAAACTTCACTCTTGTCGAGTGTTAGCGTCACAGTTGGATTCCGATTGGGCCTCCGGTCAATGGTGACGTTGAAGCTGCAATTGGCAGACAGCCCGTCGACATCCGTCGTCGTTACTCTGGCTGTATGAGATCCAATGGAGCGCCCTGTCGTTCCAAACTGGAAGGACGGTTGGTTGTTCTCCACACCTTCACCATCTATCGACCAAGCATAGGTGAGAGCATCATTGTTAGGATCCGAAGCACGAGCCTGCAGCGTCCTGGATCGGCCTTCAGTGACCCTTACATTGGAAGGATCACAGGCAATAGTAGGAGCCTGCTTATTCTTCTCAACCGTCAGGTCCACCTCACAACTCACCGTGTTCTGTTTCTTATCGCGCACTTCAAGGCTAACGCTGTAGTTCCCCGGCGCCAGTCCCGTCGAATCGTAAACGGCGGAGCCATTCTGAGGAGTGATCTTTCCACTCGTGGCGCTCCAGTCAAAGGTGAGCCGCTCATTCTTATCAGGATCCGTGGCATTGGACTGGACCGTCGCCGAATCTCCCTCGGTAATGGTCTGCGGTTCCACAACGCAATTCAGCAGGGGAGGTCGATTTGCACAACCTCCAGCCGCTAGCAAAAAGGTTAGGCTGCTAAGTAGCAATGGCAGTTTTAGTTTACGCATATTCTCGTCTCCTCTCACAAGGTGAGCTTAGGGTGGATTATACACTGACAATGCCCTTTGTAAACCGCTTTTGGTAGTTTAGGTGACATCGCTTCGTCTTCCCATCACTTATCCCCAAGCTCTTGAACACTGTTTGATTGTGCTTACTTCCCTCTATATAGCAGTTTCCGGCCAATGAAGAAACCATTTTCTGGAAGAAAATGCGTGGGAGTGGACAATTCTAAGCTTATTTTGCCATCCTATTACGATCCTATGATGCCTCCTGTATTCTCTCCACTCTCCCGAGAAACGCAGTGGTAAACGACAAGCGCTTGAACGACTCCTTTAGATTGTTGGTCTTAGGCCTCTACGCAGGATCTGGGCTTACTGCGCTCATCTATCAGATGCTTTGGACGAGGTATTTCAAGTTGGTCTTTGGAAGCACCTCGCTGGCCGTCACGACCGTCGTCGCCACCTTCATGGTGGGTCTGGCTCTGGGGAGTTATTTTTTCGGCAAAAGGGCCGATGCAAGCCCACGGCCTCTTGGGCTCTATGGGCTCATGGAGATGGGAATCGGGGTCTATGCTCTTATTTTTCCCATCCTTTATCTGCTCCTCGAATCACTCTATCTGCAGTTGTCCTTCTTTGAAGGGAGCGGCTTCTTGGCCAGGAGCCTCTTGCGCTTCGTCCTCTCCGTCGTTTTCCTTATTTTTCCCACTTTCCTCATGGGAGGGACCTTTCCAATCATTTGCAGGTTTTACCTACGAAAGGTACAAGACAGTGGTATCTGGGTGGGTCGCCTTTACGCTTTGAACACCCTCGGTGGTGTCGTCGGGGTCATTTCCGGCGGGCTCTTTTTCCCTGTCTGGTTTGGTATCCGCGACAGCCTCCTTCTGGGCGGCCTGCTCAACCTCCTTGTCGGATTTCTCGCCGTCTCGATCAGCCGAAGAATCGAACGGCCCGAGCCCGTGGAAGACATGCCTGAGGAAACAGGCGACGCAAAGAGGCAAGCTCTCCCCCGCCTCTTCTGGATTTTGTCCCTGGCACTCCTCCTGTCGGGACTGACCGCTCTTTCCTATGAAATCCTCTGGATCCGCATCCTTGGCATCATCTTAGGCAGCTCGATTTACGCCTTCACACTAATCCTGGCCATTTACTTGGGCGGCCTGGCCCTTGGAAGTTGGCTCTACGCCGCCCTATTCGGCAGACGGATAGTCAACGTCTTCCTGTTCGCCATGATCGAGCTGTTAATTGGATTTTTGGCCGTCTTGACCTTTCCCCTGGTCAATGAACTCCCTTATTGGGTTGCCCGCTATATTACTCCCCTCAACTTCTCTTTTTGGGTTACACAGTCTCTTCATGCCGGCCTAATAGCCATCTTGATCCTATTCGCAACCGCGGTGATGGGGGCAACGATTCCCTGCGCCATTCACATTATTTCCCGTGACTTCAAAGACATGGGAAAGAAGATCGGCACCCTGTACGGCCTAAACACCGTCGGAGCCATCATGGGGGCGTTCGCAACTGGGTTCTTCCTCATCCCGTTTTTGGGGATCAAGCCAAGCTTTCTTCTGATGGCCGTCATTAATATGGGCATCGGCCTTGCAGTCGTTCTGGCGGCGAGCACGGCCGCTCAGCAGCGCCTCATCTATGTCTCGTGTGCCGTTGCATTTTCGTTTCTCCTCTTCTCCATCCCCGCTATCAGTGACCACGGTCTGACGAGTGGAATGTTTCTTTATGCTTACAGGTACAGGCATCGGCTTTATAACCGCGAAGTTTTCCAGCACACCAGAGAGCGAGACAAGCTCATTTTCTATCGGGATGGCCTCTCCTCTACCGTGACCGTTCTTGAAAGTCCGACCAATCGGCTTTTGACCGTCAATGGCAAAATCGACGCCTCCAACATAGCCACGGACATGTCGACCCAGATCTTGTTGGCCTATCTTCCTCTTATGCTCCACAGCAACCCCAGGGAAGTTCTTGTCATCGGTCTCGGAAGCGGTATTACCCTCAGCTCCACGCTGGATTTCCCTGTTAACAAAGTCATACAAGTGGAAATTGAAGCAGCCGTTGTCGAGGCTGCACATTATTTCGAAGCTGAGAACCGTGGTGATCTGATGCATCCGAAGGTGGAGATCATCATCGAAGATGGCAGAAACTATCTCTTATCGCATCCACGACAGTTTGACGTGATCATCTCTGAACCTTCCAATCCCTGGATGGCCGGTGTCGCAAATCTCTTCTCCGCGGAGCATTTCACTCTTTTGAGAGATCGATTGGCTGCAGGTGGCATCGCCTGTCAGTGGCTTCATCTTTACTCGCTCCGTCCGGAGGATGTCCGAATGGTCATGCGCACTTTCCACTCTGTTTTCCCGAATGTTCACATATTCCAGAGTTCCCCTGGCGACATCATTCTCATCGGTTTCAAAAACGAGCTGTCCCTTGACCTAGACCGGATCGAATCCTTGTTTGAGAAAAACTCCTCCACGGTGAAGCGCCTTCAGAGAATCAAGTTGTACGACCCGCTCGTTCTACTCGAGTGGTCATACCGCATGGACAGCGAGGGCGTGGCCTCCTTTGCCGGAGAAGGAGAAAAGATCCACACCGACGACCGGCCTTTTCTGGAGCTGTCGGCACCAAGAAGTCTGCATGAATCCTACGAGCGAGGTATTCTTCAACAATTCTCTTCACTGTCTTCCTCCTCCCTCGTGGAGGGTTACCTGTCCGGCCGAGAAGCTCTCGGCCGACATTATCTGGGTACGGCACGGGCCTGCTTTTTTTACAAAGATCCTGTTAGAGGGAATTCCTATTTTCAAAAGGCGGTCGAGAAAATTCGTGAAGATCCAGAAATTCAACTGGAACTGGCCAAAATAGATTTTCGTGAAAAGAAGGTCTACTCGGCCGTCGAGCGGACTGAGGCCATCCTGAAGAGACATCCGGAACGCCGAGAAGCAGCTTTCTATCTCGCCGAGCTTTATCTAGGTCAAGGACACCACGAGAAAGTTGCGCCATTGCTGGAAGAACTTTTAAAGGGCTCGGATGCCGCAGCTGTTTGGGCACGCTTGCGCTTGGCCGAATCGGAGAAGGAGACCGAGAAACAGTTGGAGTGGCTGACACAGGCTTCCCAAATGGACGCCAATGCCCTGGAAGTGATTCTTGCCTTGGCGAATTACTACCGGGTCCAGAGCGATCCGTCGATGGAGACCGAATATCTGAGGAGACTCATCGCAGCTCACCCCAATTATCACCCGGGCTATGTACGGCTCGGTGAACTTGCCCTGGAAGACAAGGATCTTCAGAGCGCCAAGAACCTTCTCCTGACCGCAATCGCCATACAACCGGTCGATCCGTCAGCACATTTCTGGCTCGCGAAAGTCTACCTCGCTTTAGATGAGCCGAGCCGGGCACACCTTGAGTACCTGAAATCCTTGTCCTTTCAGTAAACCGGCCGGATTCAGTCTATGAAGGATGACACTTTTCGCCCGTCTTGCCCGGATTATTCACAAATTCTCTACGGCAGCGACGAAATCATCCACCCAGAACGCTTCGGGCGAGCCACCGGCTCGCCCCTGCCAGGGCGGCGCTTTCGCCGCTTCGCGATGAGAACCTATGAATAATCCCAACTAGTGAATAGTTTCTGTTTTCCCTTCCATTTTTCGGCTGGCGAGGTGTCCTTTAATCTGTTCATAGGCATAGATAACGGTTAAAGGATGCCTCTCGCCGAAGCTTTTCAGATGCTCAATGCTCATGTCGGAGAATTCTGCAACTGCAATTTGAATCTCTTCGATGGACTTTTCCTGTTCAAAGCCAGGCCAAATACAAAGCGCAGGTTGAGCGTTATCCTTCCAACACTGCTTTCTTACATCGGCCCAGTTACTCTCGGTCAACCACCTTGTCTCGGGAACAAACAGTTTCCAGCGCGAATCTTCCAAGAAGAACTGTTCGGAATCTGTAAAGTAGTAATTCTGTGCACCTTTGCGCCTCTCCAGTCCGCTCCACGTTAAATTACTGCCGCCTGAAACAGTGAGACAGGGAGGTCTGTTTCCATCCCTTAACGCGAGCAGCCAAACTTTCACATGGATTTCTGGATAGAATCCCAACCGGAACCTACCGCTCGTCACAGCACGTCCAATTATTCCCTCCCTCAATGAAGACGTCCCGAAAACCATGTCCAGTTCTTCTTGAAAATCCGGAGGTATAGAACCAGCAATAACTGACAAGGTGGAAGTGGGTGACAAACGGGTTAACAACCATTTTAACGGGCCTGCGGAGACGCATCCCGTCACAACCCGGATTCTGCTGGCGATATTTATATACGGATCTATGAATTCTCTGAGTGTCAACTTCTGATAATCAAGTCGCCCCATACGCATTCCTTCAGGATGTCGCAGCATTGTCAGCGCACTTACACTAGTGATGATGTCATTCGTCACTGACAAAAGTCCCACCTCAGTTCGCATACCTAGTCCGCATTTGTCACACCAGGTCGTCACGAAGCGGCGGAAGTGCGGGCCTGACAAGGCGCTCTTGGCAACGTTGGAACGAGTGGACAAGATGTGGGAAAATAAGGGGGGTTTTGGCACAGGAACTCAGCGGCTCAAGACCTGTAGCAGTATTAAGCCTTCTTTTCTCTTGCACAATTTGTGGAACTGGGTCACTATAAGCGCCAACTCTCAATTGAATCTGAGAAACTAGAGATGGCTCGTCAGCTGAAAAGGAAACAACCCAAAGAGGATCATGGGGAAGAGAAAAGAGCGGTAACGCGGATTGCTGCAGAACTTACAGGAATAGCTACCCTTGAAACCGAAGAGCAAGCGCCCCAAACAATGGGAGTGACGGCCAGAGATATTAGTGAAGACGGCGCTTATTTATGGGCGAAGACTTGCCCCCGAATTGGTGACAAAGTAAAACTCTATCTCCAATGTTCTTCAGAACTCCGGCGATTGAACATCACGTTGGAGGCCGATGGGACTGTTGTCCGGGTAAATCAGTCATCAAAAAGCAAATGTGGATTTGCAATCAAGTTCGCGAAGAAATCCCCCATCTCCCCAAAGAAGTTCGCCAAAGACGTCTAGTTAACGTACTCTTCGAGCCAGCTGCTTTGTGCTTCGTGCCAAAGCGGTCTTCTCTGAGCTGTTCCAACTCAATGGAAAACTTTACCTTCCCTGCAAGCTGGCGAAGCCTTCGATAAGCCTCTTCGGCTGCCACAAGCTTCAGACCTTCACGGACCGTTGCTGTGATTCCTTTCCCGGTAGATTTTTGGGCTTTCTCCAACAACTGCTCTGGTACCTGGACCGTGATCTTTCGTTGCTCGGCCATACCGTCAAATGTACCAGCACTAATACCATTATGCAATATGGCAAAATGGCGGAGATTAGTAAGGGGTCACTGCTAAAACAATCAATGAGCCTGCCAGTGCTATTAAAACAGGAGCCCGCCATAGCTACGCAAAGTACCTGCTTTTTCCAGTCACATTACGGAAGCAGTTCAGAACTGATCTATTGGATTTTGAGAAAATCGTTTGCGGAGTCGTAAAGTACCTTGACAAGTTCTATGTGATTTACGGAGTGCCGAGGAAGGATCTAGCCGCGGTGAAAAACGAGAATAGAAAATATTATTGATTTGGAAATCTCATGCAGATGACCGTGATTTCGACAGTAGATTTAATCGAAAAGTATGCAAATTTTTCCCCATCATAGTTCACCTGAAAATGCCTTTTCCCAACGCTTTTCCGGATCATCAAATTGAACCTTTGTTGGGTCAAATTTCTCAGAGTCAAAAGAAGCACCTGCCCGGGTTTTCGTGCTTTTGTGCTCCTCGTGACTAGGGATATAGATTGCTTCCAGCAGCTCCTGATAACCATCAATGCCACCGCAATCTTCTGGTGGACACGCACGTTCGCCGGCAATACATTTTGGGTATTCTGAATCGGTGTCTCTGGGAAGAATCTTCTCGAGGATTATTTCATGCTCCCAGCTATCACCGAAATCGTACTCGTACTCCGCACAGTTATTCTCACTCGAGGAATACTCCGAAATCGCCAGCTCCCAGCCTGGAAGTATTTCGAAAAGCCCATCCTCATCATCCGGAATTCCGATCTCCTCTCGCTCTCCGAGTTCAGGATTTACAATCCGGAAGACGTGAAGGTGGTAATCAAGCCAGCCCATTGAGTCTTGTATCGCAACATGAAGATCCCAAAAGCTGTAGTGGACCGGAACCTGGATTCTCCGCCAGATAGCTGGCTCCAATCCCTTCAGAGAAATTTTGAACTGGTAGACCTCGGTGCAATCCATATCACTCACGGCTTGCCTCGTGGAGAAATATTTTCCGGCAGCCTGGAGTTTAGTACTGGTTTCTCCCTCGGTTCAAGGCACCTTGAATCATTTTGTCATGTTCGAAATGTCCCATGGGTTGGATCTTTGTGTTTCTTCAAGAAATCGCCCACCAGGTTGGCGCAGAACTTTCTCCGTATTTTCACAGAAGCTCGAAATAACGTTCCCGAGACATTCCAGCTGTTCTGAGAAGATTCTTGATAATGAATACC
>JALLOM010000167.1 GCA_027717865.1 Acidobacteria bacterium AH-259-O06
GGGAACCCCGCAATGCGAGGCTCCCCGCCGCTCCTTCAGAGTTGCGGCTCCATTTTCATCGCTTAGACCGAGGTTTTTTGATGAGGGAATTCGTCTCCTTGTGATGGGAAACGAATGAGGGTATACTGCTGGCAAAAATGAACATAAGACATGCGCAGGGGCTGGGTCGATTTGTTGTCGGTTTGGTCTCGACATGGATGGCCTTGCTGGCAACATTCACTCTCGGTGAAGGGCCAAGCTCTGAGATCATCGAGTTCAACCGCGACATCCGGCCCATCCTTTCGGAGAATTGCTTCACCTGCCATGGCCCGGACGAAGGGCAGCGCCAGGTGGGCCTGCGGCTGGACACCCGCCAAGGCATATTCGCCGACCGCGGCGGGTACCATGTGGTCGTACCCGGAGACCCGCCCAATAGCAGGATTTTTCAAAAGATCAGCGCCGAAAATCGAGCCCTACGCATGCCCCCACTTTGGGCTAATCGCGAGTTGACAAACGAACAGATCGACTTGATCCGCCGCTGGATCGAGCAGGGGGCGAAGTGGCAGATGCACTGGTCCTTCATTGCGCCTGAACGCCCGGCCCTCCCAAAAGTAAGGAACACAAACTGGGCACGCAATGCCATCGATTTCTTCGTCCTCGACCGGCTCGAACAGGATGGACTTACACCCTCGCCGGAAGCGGCTCGCACAACGCTGATTCGGCGTGTGACGCTCGATCTGATAGGACTGCCGCCAACGCCGGCCGAAGTGGATGCCTTCCTGGCGGACAGGTCCTCCAACGCGTACCAGAAGGTGGTGGATCGTCTGCTTGAATCGCCGGGATATGGCGAGCGGATGGCCTGGCGGTGGTTGGAAGCAGCGCGCTATGCCGACACCAACGGCTATCAAAGTGATGGCGAGCGATACATGTGGCGGTGGCGTGACTGGGTGATCAATGCCTTCAACCGGAACATGCCGTTCGATCAATTCACGATCCAGCAAATTGCAGGCGACATGCTTCCCAAGGCTACGCTGGATCAGAAGATCGCGACTGGCTTCAATCGCAACCACCGAGGAAACGCGGAAGGCGGCGTTATCCCGGAAGAGTATGCCGTCGAGTACGTCGTCGATCGCGTCAATACAACGTCAACCGTGTGGCTGGGACTGACGATGGGTTGTGCCCGCTGTCACAACCACAAGTTCGACCCGATCACGCAGAAGGAGTTCTATCGCCTCTTCACCTTTTTCAACAATGTGCCGGAGAAGGGTCGGGCGATCAAACACGGAAACTCTCCGCCCATGATCAAGGCCCCAACTCCGCCGCAGCAGATCGAGCTTGAAAAGCTGGAGGGGAAAGTGGCGGCGGCGGAGAAGCACTTTGCAAAACTGGGACCGAAACTGGCTGCTGCGCAAGCAAAATGGGAGAAGTCGTTCGACGTCGACCAGACAATCGATTGGACCATCACAGAAGGGCTGTTGGCACACTACCCACTCGACAGTGCCACGATGGATAAGGAAGCCGATTCCGAAGCCGGCAAGGCAACGGATGGAAAGTTCCACGGCGGCGAAGCAGCCTTCGTTCCGGGCCGGATTGGTCAGGCCGCCGGCTTTGACGGCAAACGCTTCATCGAGGCCGGCGACGTCGCCAACTTCGGCTATTTTGACAGGTTATCCTTGGCAGCCTGGATTTACCCTGAAGATGAGCGGGGTGGGGCCGTGCTGTCGCGAATGGCCGATACTGCAGAAGCCCCGGGGTATAGCCTGTATCTGAAGGACGGAAAACTTCAGCTCAACCTGTCCAAGCGGTGGCTGGATGATGCGCTCCGGGTGGAGACGGAAAGCAGTCTGTCTTCTAATCGTTGGCATCATGTGATGGCCACCTATGACGGTTCGAGGATGGCGAGCGGGGTCAAGATCTACATCAACGGCAAGCCCGCGAAGCTCAACGTCCTGCTCGACGGTCTGAACCAGTCGTTCAACACCAAAGAACCGTTACGAATTGGCTCTCTCGCCGGTGATAGAGGTGGCTTTCATGGCTACATCGACGACGTACGCATGTACTCTGCCGCCTTGGGGGCTGACAAAGTCGGAATGATCGCCACGTCCGACTCCATTACCGAGATCGCCGCCATTCCCCCTGATAAAAGGAGCAAACAGCAGGTAAGCAAGATCAACGGGTATTTTCTGCAGGAGCACGCACCGCAGCCGATCAAACAAGCCTGGCAAAAGCTCGTCGCTTTGCGCAGCGCGAAGCAGCAATTCGTGGAGAGCATCCCCACAACGATGGTGATGGAGGAGATGAAAACGCCGCGTGATACTTTCATCCTGATCCGGGGTGCGTACGACAAACCGGGCGAGAAGGTGAGTGCAGGTGTCCCGGCGATTCTTCCCCCTTTGCCGGCCGGGGAGAAAAACAACCGGCTCGGGTTCGCCCGATGGGTGGCGGACCCCTCGAACCCGCTCACAGCGCGCGTGACCGTTAACCGTTTTTGGCAGATGTATTGGGGGGCCGGGCTGGTCAAGACGGTCGAAAACTTCGGCTCGCAGGGAGAACCCCCGACTCATCCCAAGCTGCTCGACTGGCTTGCTACCGAGTTCATGCGTACCGGCTGGGACATTAAGGCCCTGCAGAAAACAATAGTGATGAGCGCGACTTATCGCCAATCTTCAAAGGTGACACCTGAGCTGTTTCAGAAGGATCCCGAGAATCGCCTGCTGGCGCGGGGTCCACGGCTTCGACTGTCGGCCGAGATGATTCGCGATCAGACGCTGGCAGCGAGTGGCCTCCTGGTGGAAAAGATCGGTGGGCCCTCGGTCCGGCCCTATCAGCCGGCGGGACTGTGGAAAGAGCTGGCCGGTGGAAAGGAGTACAAGCCGGACCAGGGTGAGAATCTGTATCGGCGCAGTCTGTATACGTTTTGGAAACGAACGATTCCACCGCCGTCAATGTCGATGTTCGATGCTTCGGCTCGCGAGACGTGTGTCGTGCGGGAGACGCGAACCAATACACCGCTGCAGGCGCTGACTTTGATGAACGACGTGACCTACGTGGAAGCCTCCCGTGTCCTGGCTGAACGTATCATGTCTCAAGGGGGTGCAGCCCCTGAAGAGCGTATTACCCTGGCATTCCGCCTGGCCACAGGTCGTCGCCCGAAGGATGCCGAACTGAAGATCCTGCTCGATGGTTACGAGCACCATTTGGCCGGATATCGTGAGGACAAGACGGAGGCATCGAAACTCGTCAGCGCCGGTGAAGCCCCGCGTAACGAAAAACTTGACGTGAGCGAATTGGCTGCCTACACAGCCGTAGCCGGCCTGATTCTGAACCTCGACGAAACGGTAAGCAAGGAGTAAGTCATGGATCCGCTAATCGAAAAACAGTTGTTGCTCACTCGCCGTCACTTCTTCGGCCTGACCAGTGTGGGTATTGGTGCGGCGGCGCTGGCGTCGCTGCTTAACCATGATCTTCTTGCGGCAGGCGAGACACCTTCTGGCGGACTCCCCGGGCTTTCGCATTTTGCACCCAAAGCCAAACGCGTCATCTATCTGTTTCAGTCCGGTGCGCCGTCTCAAATGGACCTGTTTGACTACAAACCGAAGCTCGAGGATTTCTTCGGCGCAGAGTTGCCCGGCTCCGTGCGCATGGGACAGCGCCTCACCGCGATGACGGCAACCCAGACGAGCTTTCCCATCGCTCCATCCAAGTTCAAGTTTGCCCGGCATGGAAAGAGTGGCGCCTGGGTCAGCGAGCTGCTGCCTCACACAGCTCAGATCGTGGATGAGCTGTGCTTCATCAAGTCCATGCATACCGAGGCCATTAACCACGATCCGGCCATCACGTTCTTCCAGACCGGCGCGCAATTGGCCGGCCGGCCCAGCATCGGCGCCTGGTTGTCGTACGGGCTTGGAAGCGACAATAAAGACCTTCCCGCCTTTGTCGTGATGGTCTCGCAGGGCAGCGGCAGGGGTGGCCAGCCGCTGTACGACCGGCTGTGGGGGAGTGGCTTCCTGGCGACGAAATACCAGGGGGTCAAGTTCCGCTCAGTCGGCGACCCGGTGCTTCATTTGTCAAACCCTCCGGGAATCGGCAAAGGCGCTCGACGCCGCATCCTCGACGATCTAGGTAAACTAAACCGGTTAAAGCTCAAAGAATTCGGTGACCCCGAAATTGCCACCCGTATCGCGCAATACGAAATGGCGTATCGCATGCAGGCTTCGGTGCCGGAGTTGACCGACTTGTCCAACGAGCCCGAGCACATTTTCGACCTCTATGGCCCTGATTCGAAAACGCCCGGAACATTTGCCGCCAATTGCCTGCTGGCTCGCCGGCTGGCCGAGCGGGACGTGCGTTTCATTCAGCTCTTCCACAGAGGCTGGGACCAGCACAGGAAGTTGCCCGAGCAGATTGCAGCTCAATGCCGCGATACCGACCAGGCCTGTGCGGCCCTCATCAAGGATTTGAGACAGCGCGGCCTGCTCGACGACACTCTGGTGATTTGGGGTGGCGAGTTCGGCCGAACCGTCTACTGCCAGGGCAGGCTCACTGAGGATGACTACGGCCGTGACCACCATCCCCGCTGCTTTACCATGTGGATGGCCGGCGCCGGTATTAAGCCTGGGATCAGCTACGGGGAAACGGACGACCACTGTTACAACATTGCCCGGGATCCGGTCCACGTGCATGACTTGCACGCCACCATCCTGCACTGCCTGGGAATCGACCACACCAAGCTCACGTTTAAGTTCCAGGGACGCGACTTCCGCCTGACGGACGTGCACGGCAACGTCGTGAAGAAGATCCTGGCGTAGTAAACCACACTTCTAGCCAGTTGGAATGAAGCCGTGCTCGTGGTCGAGTGTCGCAAAAGTCCGTTCATCTTGGGTTCGGCCTGTAGGGGCGGACCGGTGGTCCGCCCGAGCTCGACATTTTGGCGCAGGATGAACAGCTCGGGCGAGCCACCGGCTCGCCCCAACAGGACTTTTGCGACACCCTTGTGGTCGAGCAACGCCCAGCTACCACGGCCCTTTCTCACGGCACGTCGGCGTCGGAGTACCTCGTTAGAAGCACACCTAAAAGGGGAGCCAGGCGGTGTCTTGAACGGAAAAGAGTGTGTACACAACTGTTGACACAGAAGCGCCAAGTGGGTATGCTATTCACCGGAGGCAACGATTTTGAAAATTGCGGGAATTCGGGAACTTCGAGCGAACAGCGCCGCCTTGCTTGGAGGTGACGAGCCAGTGCTCGTCACCCGACACGGGAAGGTTTCGGGAGTGTACCTGCCTCTCGACGATCCGGATCGGCTGCCGGATGACTTGCGTCGTGAGCTCGCCCAGGTCTTGGGTAGGCATCTGTCCAAGTTGCTTGACCTCAAAGGGGTAACCGAAAAGGCGATACGCGAGGACTTTCATACATATCGACGGCGTCGTCGCTGACACGAACGTGCTTCTTTCTGCGGTTGTCGGCAGAGCGGCGCTTGGGGTGATGACGGAATACAATGTCAGTGTGCACATAGCACAGTTCAATGCGGACGAGTTAACGGAGTACCTTCCGCAAATGGCTCGGAAGTACGACCTTCCGGTCGAACTCGTTGAAATGCAGTGGAGGGTTCTCCCTGTAAAGATACACGCCCAGGGGTTGTACGAGAGCTTTCTCTGCGAGGCGGGCGAGGATATGGCGGAGCGGGATCCAGAGGACGCCCACGTCCTTGCCCTGGCTCGGTCGCTCAACCTTCCGATCTGGACGAATGATCGGGATTTGACCGGGAAGAGCATCACATGCTATCCAACTGCCCGACTCTTGCGTATTCTGGAAGAACAGTCCGGCGCGTAAAGTTTCAGACAACCCTCATGGGCGAACTACGAGTCTCGCATTTCCGCCCTAGCGATACTTCTCCATCAGCTTCTGGAAGCGGGGGTGGTCGTGGAGCGATGTCCAGTTTGGATCGATTCTCAGAACGGTGATTGACGGGCCGGCGGGCATGGACAGCAGATGATCCAACTGGTCTAAGGCACTATCGTACTCGCCGACCATCGCGTAAACGAGAGCGAGGTTCTGGAGGAACCCTGGTCCGCCCAGAGCGTCCCGCGAAATAGGGTACAAATCCGTCGCCAGCGTGGCTTCCAGGATGGCTTTGTCCTTTCGACCCAGGCAGGCATAGGCGAGGCCGAGCGAGGCGTGCACTCGAGGGTCCCGGGGCCGAGCTTGGGCTTCCTTTTCCAGGATCTTCCGGGCGGAATCACACGAGTCGTGAGCCAGCTCGGGTTCGCTCCGGAGACCATGAATGAGACCAGCCATCAGGGTTTTAGGCAAAAAGCTCTCCTGATCTTCAAGAGTCTCGACGGGAATGACGGCCAGGCGATCCAAGGCATCTTGATACTTGCCCTCAAACAGATCGAGATAAACCCAAAAGAAGAGGATCCAGGGCTCGTTCGTTTCGGGCATCCGTTCCATGGTGGCCCGGGCCAACTGTGTGTCTCCTTTCCAGGCAAGATAATTCTGAGCTTTCCCTGCATACCCATATGGCAAATCTGGAGCCAGAGAGATGGCGATGTCGGCATACCGCTCCGCCTCAGGGTATTTCCGTAATCCCGCATAGGTATTCGCGAGCTCTCCGGCGAGTAGTGTGCTGAGCGGGTTCAGTTGGAAGGCGCTCTTCAGATTGGCCACGGCTTCGTCCCACCTGCCCTGGCGCCTGCGGATAAACCCCACCGCCTCCAGCACGTCAGCATTGTTCTTCTGGCCCTTCGCAGCCAGGGTGAGCTCCTCGAGCGCGCGCTCATAGTCTTTTCGACCCCAATAGTAGTAATAACCCAGGGCCACATGCGCCGCGGGCAAATCTGGTTGAAGCTTCAGGGCCTTGTCGGCGGCCTGCCTGGCTTTTGTCAGCCGTTCCTCCGTGAGATCCTGCCTCCAATGGTACAGCCCGGAGTGAGTTCTCGAGAGTTCGGCCCAAGCCAGGGCGAAACTGGGGTCAAGTTCCACGGCCCGTTCGAACATCTGAACGGCCCGATGCAAGTCTGTAAACAAGCCTGCGAGCCGTTCCATAATGTTCTTGCCTTGCAGAAACGCCTGGTACGCCTGCAGATTCTCCGTTGGTCTCGCTTCCAAGGCTTTTCGATCCGGCTGGAGCAGCGCGATGCCCAGTTGCTGGACCACCTGTGTGGCGATCTCGGACTGGACTGCGAAGATCTCTTCCATCACCCGATCGTAGCGATCGGACCAGAGCTGGGCATCAGAGGAGACCTGGATGAGCTGGGGAGTGACCCGCACGCGGCTCGTCCCATCGGCGCGCTGCTCCCAGCGAACGGTCCCCTCAAGCACATAGTCGACCCCTAGATCTTGG
>JALLOM010000168.1 GCA_027717865.1 Acidobacteria bacterium AH-259-O06
CGCTCTGAAGGATGCACTGCAGAAAGCCGCGGAGATTGCTGAGGCCCTGGAAGCGGCACATAAGCAGGGCATCGTCCACCGGGATTTAAAGCCCTCGAACATCATGCTCACGCCGGAAGGACATATCAAAGTAACGGACTTTGGATTGGCCAAGCGGCTTCTGCCGGCCGAAGGTGTGGAGAGTCAAGAGCAGACCATCACCGCCAGCTTGACCAAAACAGGCGCGACACTGGGGACTCTGGCCTACATGTCTCCGGAGCAATTGCGGGGGGAAGAGGTGGATACGCGGTCGGACATTTTCTCCTTCGGGGTGGTGCTCTATGAGATGCTCACTGGCATAGACCCTTTCAAGAAACCTCAGCCGCTGGAGACCGCCAGCAGCATCCTCAAAGAAGATCCGTCTCCCTTATCTCGATACATGAATGAGGTTCCTTCACTTCTCCAGCATACTGCCAGAAAGATGTTGGCCAAGGAGCCGGAGCGGCGTTACCAGCACATTGGTGATGTGCGGATCGATCTGGAAGAGCTGAGGGAAGAGTCCGACTTCGGCTCACAAGCGGCAGTGCCTGTGCCAGCTCGAGGTGGTGGGTGAGCCGGGCGATTACTCCAACCCTGCTCTCTCCCCTGACGACAAGCAGGTGGCAGTGTGCCTCCGGGATCCCCAGACCAGGACTCGCGATATCTGGTTATTTGACTTAATACGGGGTACCGCCTCGCGATTCACATTCGATCCGGCAGACGACGTGAATCCCGTCTGGTCCCAGGACGGAAGCCGCATCGTGTTCACTTCGAACCGGAAAGGCGTGAGGGACATTTATCAGAAGATGGCAGACGGGACGGGTGAGGATGAAATTCTGCTGGAGTCAAACGAGCCGAAGGCTGTCGAAGACTGGTCCTTGGAGGGACGATTCATCCTCTATAGCATGCATACCCCGAAGACAGAAGGCGACTTGTGGGGGTTGCCGCTCTTCGGAGATCGAGAGCCGATACCCCTCCTGCGGCAGGCTTTTTCTGAAGGGGAGGCTCAAGTTTCCCCCGATGGACGATGGATTGCCTACACCTCGGATGAGTCGGGCAGGAATGAGGTGTACGTGCAGAGCTTCCCGGAGCCTGCTGGCAAGTGGCAGATCTCAACCGCCGGGGGTTCCCAAGCGAGATGGCGGCGCGACGGGAAGGAACTGTTCTACACCGCTGGCCAAAGAATCATGGCAGTGGAGGTAAAGACCGATTCTGCCAGATTCGAGGTGGGTTTTTCCAAGGCTCTCTTTGAGACGCGTCTGCGAGAACACTTCCACCGGAATCGCTTTGTCGTCACGGCCGACGGCCGGCGTTTTCTGGTCAACAGGCTTGTCGAAGAGGCAGCGTCTGCGCCCATCACCGTCGTCCTCAACTGGACCGCCGAAGTCAAGCAATGACCCCTAAGATCGTCTCCCCTTCTGTTCTGATTTTCTCGATCACTGCTTGATTTGCCGGTGGAAAGGTGAACTGGTCCAGCTGATCCAGGCGAACCCACTGACCGCTGCCCAGGGGCGAGTCAGAGTCCAATTGAACGAGGAAAAAATGGACTCGTACCTCTCGCTCGGGATAGGAGTATTCCTGAATATGAATGGGATCGCAAGGGGTGGCATCAAGTTCAAGACCCAGTTCTTCATGGATTTCTCTGCGGAGTGCTTGATAAGGCGATTCATCCGGGTCCACTTTGCCTCCGGGGAATTCCCAGTAGCCTTCCAGATGATCGGTGCTCTGTCGTTTCTGGATCCAAACTTTTCCGTCGGTCCGAAGAATGGCGGCAGCTACCTCCACTTTGGGTCTTAAGGCGATGCCCCAGCCGGAAACCAGAAAAATCCCAAGGCCAACTGCTACCCCCCCTAGAAGAATTGCTATCCCAATCGCTTCTCTCAGAATCCAGTAGGCCAGAAGGGTCGCCAGTATCGGTTCCGCCAAAACCACAGTCGATATGATGGTGGCTGAAAGGTACTTGAGGGCCCAATTGTATGAAGTGTGTCCGAGGCACTGAGGTACAAGTCCGAGGAGGAAAAGAAAGAAATAGGTCTTGGAGGAGAAGCCGGTTAAGCGAAAATCTCCGGCCCATACAATCCCACCCAGAATGACCGCCGCCAGCAAATAGGTGGGATAGACATATCCGATCAGACTGACTTGCTGGCGGACCCTTCTACCCGCTACAAGATAAACCCCCAGCATACAGGCTCCTGCCAGGGAAAGTGCAGCCCCTCTCCAATCGCCCAGGCTGTAGAGATCGTTTAAAAACAGCACTGCACTTCCCAGAAAAGCCAGTGTAATTCCCAAGGCTCCCCTGAGAGTCAATCTCTCTCGAAAGGTGACGTAGGAAAATAGCGCCACCAGGACAGGTGAGGTGTTGACCAGGAGGACAGAAACGGCGACGCTTGTGTAACGAAGCGAACTCACCCAGAAGGCAAAATGCAGCGCCAGCGCCAGCCCCGCCGCCAGAAGCCAAAGCTGGCTTCCACTCCTTTTTGCGGGTTTCCGAACGAGGTAAAAGGGGAAAAGAATCGCACTGGCCCAAGACATCCGAAAAAATGCAATGACCAGCGAAGGGGCTTCCTGGCTGAGCTTAACGAAGATGCTGCCAAAAGCGATTGAAATTAGTCCGATGCTGAGAACGAGAAAAAGTCTTAGGCGACTGGGTTTGGGCATGGATCGGGGTCATTTTAACTCAGGAGGCCTAGTATCGGGACTCGGCCTTGATCGAAATGGGGGCAAGCACCTCGACAGAGCCGTCAGGAAGAGGCGGGAACAAAGGCATGTTCAGCGGCGTGCCGCCCCTTGACGAGGATGTCGCAAAAGTCTGTTCATTGTGGTTTCCGTGCGTAGGGGCGGGCCGGTGGTCCGCCCGAGCCCGACATTTGGCTTAGGATCAACGGGTCGGGGTAGCCACGGGCGCGCCCCTACAGGACTTTTTCGACACTCTCTTCAGTCACGGCTCTGTTGAGGAGCCCACCCCTGCCAGAAACTTGCCAAACTTATGAACAATCCGGTTCGAGGTGTTTACGCGGAGATCGGCCCTCTGTAAAATTCCGCCCTGTGTCTCGAGAATTGGGATTGACTCTTCCCGTCAAGCTGGTCGATGAGCTGTGCAGAGAGCTTCCTCGCTTCAATGCAATTCCATTAATCACGTTGGATCCTGAAGGTTTTCCTCATGTGGCTCTGCTTTCCTACTTTGAATTGATCTTCTACAACCAGAGGCTTTATTTCTTTCTCCACTCGTCCAGCTGCTCGACGAAATTTCTCCATCGAAGGACCCTTTGCACGCTTATTTTTGTCCAAAATGATTTCGTCTATTACATGAAGGCCAGGGTTAGCAAAATTGGAGAATGCGACTTGCAAACTATATTTCGAGTCAAAGTAGTCTCTGTGCTGGAGGATTTTCCATCTGCCGAGGAAGGAGCCGTCTTTTTAAAGACAGGCATTCGCTTTGCCAGCGGAGAAGAAGAAACGGAAAGGCGACTCGAATTGCGAAAAAAGATCACCGGGAGAATTTCGAATGTAGAATGACGAATGTCGAATCTTGCAATTTCGAATGTCGAATTTCGAATGATCCCGGAAAACCGGATTTGAAATTCGACATTCGACATTCATCATTCGACATTTCTCTCGTAGACCAGGAAGCTGTAGCGGTAGGGGTTTTCTTCATCGGGTTCCCAGGCATCCTTGGAGCTCAGCAGCCAGTCTGACTCATTAATTTCGGGAAAGTAAGTGTCCCCTTCAAACTCCTCATGAATGAGAGTCACGTAGAGGCGGTTAGCGCGAGCAAGCGTCTGACGATAAATCTGTGCTCCCCCGGCGATAAAGACCTCATCGTCACCACTTGCCATCTTCACTGCTTCATTGAGGGAATGAGCCACAAGGACTCCCTTTGGGGCGTAATCATTGCGGTGGGTGATCACTACAGTGGTTCGTCCCGGCAGCGGACGGCCGATCGATTCAAAGGTTTTGCGTCCCATCAGCAGATGGTGCCCCATAGTCAAGCTTTTGAACCGCTTCAGATCGGCCGGCAGCCTCCAGGGAATCGTGTTGTTGCGCCCAATGACCTGGTTGGCGGACACTGCGGCGATAATCGAAAGTCTCATCTCATACTGCGACAGGAGCTCGAATGTGAGGATGCGGGTCGTAGTTTTGGAGAGTGAAATCCTCGTACTCGAATTCAAAGATCGACTTGACTTGTGGATTGAGCCTCATCTGTGGCAGGGGTCTGGGTTCGCGGGTTAGCTGAAGCTTGGCCTGTTCAAGGTGATTCAAGTAGAGGTGAGCATCGCCAAAAGTGTGGACAAAATCCGCCGGTTCCAGCCTACAGACCTGGGCAATCATCATGGTCAGCAGGGAATATGAGGCGGTATTAAAAGGGACTCCTAAAAAGACGTCAGCGCTGCGCTGATAAAGCTGGCAGGAAAGCCGGCCGTTGACGACGTAAAACTGAAAGAGAGTATGACAGGGAGGGAGCTTCATCTTGTCGATATCGGCCACGTTCCAGGCACTGACAATCAGACGGCGGGAGTCGGGATTGCTTTGAATCTGCTCGATGACTCTGGAAATCTGATCGATGTGTTCCCCTCCTGGAGCTGGCCAGGAGCGCCACTGATAACTGTAAATAGGGCCCAGTTCGCCCTCCTGGTCGGCCCATTCATCCCAGATCGTCACTCCATGTTCGTTGAGGTATCGAATGTTGGTGCTGCCGGAGAGAAACCAGAGAAGCTCATAAATGATTGAGCGAAGATGCAGCTTTTTGGTGGTCAGCAGGGGAAATCCTTCAGCCAGATTGAACCGCATCTGATGGCCGAAGACACTAAGAGTTCCAGTGCCGGTGCGGTCCTCTTTTCTTACTCCATGATCAAGAATATGCTGTAATAGATCGAGGTATTGCCGCATGCACCCAATTAAAGCACAGAGATCTGAAATGATACCTGTGTGATCAATCCTTTTCGTGCGTTTTTTGACAGTCTGCCATAGCATACGGAGAGAATAGCGCTTTTGGGAGCGACAAAAATAGGAGTTTTAGTCCTTCTACTATCTATCCCTCAATTCACGGGCAGTGGGTCATTAGCGTGTTGGTGTGCATTAAGGTGCTAATTTGACTCTATCAATCAATTGCTGATCAATTTCGAATGTCTCATCACACGCTTGAATTAATTCATCGTGGCACGACGGTGGTAGGTACACGAAACGATGGGTCCATCCTTCCTAACAAGCTGAAGTTGGAGTCACTGCCCCGTCGGCACCAGTCGCTTGAAGCTCTGGCTCTTCACTCTCCATCCAATACCCGTGTGCCTTCTTTTCACCTCTTTTCGCACTCATTCCTGCCCCACTTACTCTCTCACAACCTCAGGGCCGGCTCTGCCTGTTATGCTCACTATCCAGCCCCAAAAAAACCTGTCTTTACCCGCTTTTCGAGCCGAGATCCACTAGCCTCAGAAAAGCAAACTCCTATCTTATCCACTAACGATTATGGGTGATCCCCTTCATGACTTTAGCCCATCCCTTTGGGTCAAGCAAAAATCCGGCGGCTCAGGAGTTCTGAATTTCCTCAGAAGATTTGACGTATTTGCTATTGCCCATTTTTCCTCCTTTTCCTTTTTGAATTAGAACTTGGGAAATGATTAACGATCAGATCTGAGACCAATTCTCTTCGATATATTGTGCATCATCGTCGGAAGGGAATTTTAAAATGACTTCAACAGCGTTCACTGCACTGCCACCATCACCCCGAGCGAGAGATTCACGATTCCATCAATCGCGAGGAGCTCTCTTCTCACGGTCGTCAGGGGATCAGTCCGTATAACGACCTGCCGATCAGCGGCCCGCCTGCGCGACGTAATTGTCGGCCGGAGACGACACGTTGACCCGAAAAGCGACGGGACCGTTGATGAGGCCAGCGCAGGCGGGTCCGCTGCATCGGCGGGTTAGGCCCCCCCGCCGTCGTCGAAGGTGACCTTCTTCACGAGCACTTGAGCTTAGGTGAGCGCCACGCGGTCACCTGTTCGCATCGTTCCCGGCGCTTCGACCACGGCGTACACGCCCGCGCAGGGGAACTGACCGGCATCGCCGACTTGAACCCTGTTGTGCCGAGTGAGCGTCCGGAGGACGTCGGTGTCCTTGGGGAGCTCGTCTTGGGCGAGCGTCGTCATCACGCATCGCGGATCAGGCAGGGCCACGCTCAGTCGTACCGCGTCACCGATCGCGAGCTCGTGCCCGATCCAGTCGTTCTCGACGAATCCAGCTTCTTTGGTGCCGACGATCACGTTCATCCGGAACCGGCGCTGGTCGAAGCGGCTCTGGGGCCGAAGCTCGCTCAGCTGCTCGAGGGTGGACGTCGTCAGGACGGACACCGGGAACAGGTCGAAGAACGAACCGACGGGCACGGGGGAAGCAAGACCAGCTTGGGCGAAGAAGGCCGAGCCGAGTTTCTGTTCGACAACCGTGTCTCGGTGGCCTGCCGGGTCCAAATCCTCGACGTCTGGGTGGTACTGGTCGATGGTGAAGTCATCCGGCGCGGCCCGAGCCAGCGTGACGTCTCGTCGGAAGCACGCTGACAGCACGCGGTCGATGTCACTGGAGTCGCTGATCACCGACGTACCGTCCGGCAGCGCGATCCGCACTGGTGGCAGCTCGCGGCCCGATCGTGGCGGCTCGACGAAGGCTGCCCGACAGCCGAACAGGTCGGGAAACAGCCTCACGCTCTTCGCGCTCACCACCTTGCCTGTGTCCGCGTCGATGAGCGCATAGGCACGGTCACCCACGAGACCTCGCTCCGTGAGCTCCGCCTGCTCGAGCCGCTCGCCCCTCATGGACTTGAGCGGGAACCTCCACAGCCCGGCCACGGAGCCGACTACTCCGCTCGTCGCCATTTGTTCCTCCTTAGCAGCCACTTCCTTCTTAGTGCCCGACCTTACGACGCGCATAAGGCGCCCGTCAAGCTACACCACACCCGGTGAGCGAGGCTCACGCCCGAGACACGAAGCTCCTCCGCGATCCGGCTTACGAGCCATAGGTCCTCAGGTGCGGCTTAACGTTCAAGTTGACCCGCGTGGCGGACCAACGGAGAAAGACCTGAAATGACCGGAATCGGTAAACAGCGCGAACGTCGGTCGAATCGCGCAACGGCGAGCCACGTCGGTGTCCAACGTCTTGTTAGCACGCCCATGTGTAGCTGCCGTGTCGACATTACGCATAGTAGAGAAGTAACGGTTCAATATCGGCAACGTGTTCCTCCAAGTTGACGAAGGTGACCCGTCC
>JALLOM010000169.1 GCA_027717865.1 Acidobacteria bacterium AH-259-O06
AGCAGACCCAGAAAGGGTCTCTTGCTCTCTTGCTCTATTACTCTTTACAAAAGGGGGTACGCATGGGGTTGTGGCTGATTCGTGTCATTTTCGCGGTTGTTCTTACCGCAGCCACCTTCTTTCTCAGACCCTTTGACCTCACCCCGGAACTTGCTTTCATCCTTGGATTAGTCCTCTCTATTACCATTATTCTTCTTGAGGTGGGTTTGCGGCACCGGTCTTTGAAGACGTTGATCGGAGCTGCCTTGGGATCCATTTTGGGTATTCTGGGAGCTTTTCTGGCAGGTCTGGTGATCCACAACATGACGTTTCTTTCCTCCAAGACGGAAAGCTTTCTTCAGGTGTTCATCCTGGCTGTGATGTTCTACGTGGGTTTGGTGGTGGGAATGACAAAAGGTGAGCTAATCAACTTGGGTTTCGGTGGGTTCTTCAAGGAGCGGACCTTCGGAAGGCGGGCCAAAATCTTGGACACCAGTGTAATCATCGATGGTCGGCTGGCTGACATTGTGGAGACCGGTTTTTTTGAAGGACAGCTGCTTCTTCCGCAGTTTGTACTGCGAGAGCTGCAGATGATTGCTGATTCTGCAGATTCCTTAAAGAGGAACCGAGGTCGCCGCGGTTTGGACATCCTGGAGAAGATTCAAAAAAAACCCGGCATCAAAGTCGAGATCGTTGATCAGGATTATCCGGATATTCGAGAAGTGGACTTGAAGCTAATCGAGCTGGCAAAGGAAACCGGGGCCAAGATAGTGACCAACGATTTCAACTTGAACAAGGTCGCACAGCTTCACGGTGTGCAAGTTTTGAACATCAATGAACTTGCCAATGGGCTTAAACCCGTTGTTCTGCCGGGAGAGAGTATGAAAGTCTTCATCCTCAAAGAAGGAAAAGAATACAATCAAGGGGTTGCCTATTTGGATGATGGAACGATGGTGGTTGTGGACAATGCCCGAAGGATGATCGGGAGAACGGTCGATATCACGGTGACCAGTGTGTTACAGACAACCGCTGGTAAAATGATCTTTGGGAAATATCAACCTCCGGGAGAGGTTCAGCAGAGAAGTGAGTACGAGCGGGTGACGCGTCTTTGATTGGTCTAGTTCTAGCAGCGGCCGGTACCGGATCTCGATTCGCATCGGACCTTCCTAAACAGTTCACGGGCGTGCAGGGGAAGCCTCTTTACCTTTATGCCTTAGAGCTTTTTTCGACCTTCTTTGACCAAGCCATTATTGTCCTCCCCCAGGCCTGGAAGGAGGAGGTGGAGAGTCAGGTTCAGTTGCTGCCCTACCAGGATAAGTTGATTTTGGAGGTCGGGGGTCCCCAGCGTCAGGACTCGGTCGGTCGAGGTCTCAGCCGGCTCTCCGATGGCATCCGGACCGTATTGGTCCATGACGCAGTTCGTCCTTTCACTTCTGCCCACCTCATTTCAAGAGTGATTGATGAGACTCGACGACATCAGGCTTGCATACCTGTTCTTCCCTTGAGGGACACCATCAAAGAGGTCTGTGACGGACGCATTGCCCGAACACTGGACCGTGAAAGCTTGGGTTTAGCTCAGACACCCCAAGGTTTTGAGATCAATCTTTTAAAAAGGGCCTTCGCCCAGGCTAAAAGGGATGGTTTTTACGGAACCGACGAAGCGGCGTTGGTAGAACGTTTGGGTGTTCCTGTCCACGTAGTGCCTGGAGACAGAGCCAATATCAAGGTGACCTGGAAGGAAGATCTGTAAAGTCAGAAATGAAGATGAGCTTCCGCGTGGGTATGGGCTACGACTTTCACCCTTTTGAAGAAGGCAGGAGACTCGTCCTGGGAGGGGTAGAGATTTCTTATCATCGAGGGTTAAAAGGCCATTCCGACGCTGATGCCCTCCTGCACGCGATCACTGATGCCTTGCTCGGAGCGGCCGGCTTAAAGGACATGGGCAGTTATTTCCCCGATTCGGATCCCCAATACCGGGGCATGTCCAGTCTTTTGATTTTGGGAAAAGTCTACCGCCTGGTTCTAGGCAAGGGCTTCTCCGTGGGGAACGTAGACGTCACGGTGATCGCTCAAGAGCCCAGGATTCAGCCTCACATCGAGGCCATAAAGGCCAACTTGGCCCGCACTCTGCATCTCAAGCCGGACGAAATTGGAATCAAGGCGACTACTATGGAGGGAAAGGGAACAATAGGGCGTGGAGAAGGCTTGGCCGTCCAGGCTGTTGTCTTATTGATAAAAGAGGACTAATGGACCACCCTAGGACGAAAAGCCTGATTTCAAAGGCATTCTCAGTGGCCCAGGAGGCTGCCCTTGAAGCAGGTCACGTGCTGTTTTCCCATCTGCGCAGCCATTTTCAGATTTCTAAAAAAGGCCGCATTAATCTGGTCACCGAAATGGATCTGGAAGCTGAGAAGATCATCGTCGATCGAATTCGAAGAGATTTCCCTGATCACGAGATTCTTGCCGAGGAACAGGGAACTCAGCCGGGAAGTGACCCTTACAAGTGGATCATTGATCCTCTGGACGGTACTACAAATTATGCGCACGGCTACCGCTTTTTCTGCGTTTCCATCGCTTTGGAGGTTGAAGGCCAGATAGTTTTCGGCACAGTGTATGATCCGGTGACCGAAGAATTGTTTTCAGCAAAGCGAGGCGAAGGCGCATCTCTAAATGGCCAGCCCATACATGTCTCCAACGAGGAGGAGCTGATCAACAGCCTGCTCTGCACCGGATTTTCCTACCATCAGGAACAAATCCGGAGAAATCTGAAGCTTTTCGATCGCGCCATCCTCCATTCTCAGGCGGTTCGCCGAGATGGCTCAGCAGCACTGGATTTGTGTTACATTGCCTGTGGCCGGTTTGATGGATTCTGGGAGTTGAGTTTGCATCCCTGGGACATGGCAGCCGGTCAGTTAATTGTTGAGGAAGCAAGCGGACAAGTAACGGCACTAAATGGGTCACGCTGTACCATTTACGATGCTGAGATCCTGGCCAGCAACGGCAAAATCCACGCCTCGATGGTCGAGCTGCTGGGAAGTTGAAAGTTGGAAGGTTGAAGGTTGAAGGTGTTGCAGGTTGAAAGTTGAAAGTTAAAGCCTGCAAGTTAATGGAACCTTCAACCTTCTAACTTTCCAACCTTCAACTTTCAACCTGCAACTCGGAAGCTGTCAGATCCCAACGATATAATTAATCCGATGAGGATTGCTATCGGGAGCACGCGCGAACCCAAAGTCGAGGCTGTGGAGGAAGCCTGGCAGGTTTTTGCAGCCAAGATCCTGGAGGATCCTGATGAAGAGGTGACCTTCCTCAGCTACGATGTTTCAAATGGCATACCCAGCATGCCTCTGAGTGTCTGTGATCTAATGCATGGCGCCCTTGGCCGTGTAGAAAACTTGACGCTGCAACTGAAAAGAGAGAAGGCAGAAGCCGATTTTTACATAGGGCTCGAGAGTGGATTCAGTGTGGTCAATTCTCAAGGTCCTCGGCGCCAAGTGTTCCTGCAGAGTTGGGCTTACGTTTCTGATGGGCATCGGGGCTTCTTTGGACACGGTGGCGGAGTCAGTGTCCCGCCGCTCATTGCCGATCCGGTAATTGATCGAGGTATTGAGTTGGGAATTGCGATTGATCGTTTGAGTGACCGAAGAGATGTGCGCAGTAAGCAGGGAACCTGGGGAATTCTTACTCGAGATATTTTGACGCGAAGGCATTCATTCGTGATCGCCTTAATCGCCGCGTTTGCTCCC
Source organism: Acidobacteria bacterium AH-259-O06 (assembly GCA_027717865.1). Classification (GTDB taxonomy): domain Bacteria; phylum Acidobacteriota; class UBA6911; order RPQK01; family JADFOI01; genus JALLOL01. The sequence goes on from JALLOM010000169.1 coordinate 3,723, forward strand.
TTCTATAACTCGGAAGCCTACGGCAGTTGAAGGTCTGACCCCAACCCTCTCAAACCTTCAACCGCTCTTTGATCAGGCCGGCGAGCTTTCGACCAACGAAGGGCGTGAGTTCCTCGACGCTCGCGTGGCGGATCTTGGCGACGCTGCCGAAATTACGCAATAGCCTCTTTTTTCGCTTTTCGCCAATTCCCGGAATTTGGTCCAATTCAGAGTAGAAATCACGCAGCGACCGGCGCTTCCGGTGATAAGTTAAAGCAAAGCGATGAGCTTCATCCCGAATTTCCTGGATCTGATGAAGCACCGGAGAGACCCTCGGCAGGAAGACCGGATCTTCCTGACCCTGTACGAAGATTAGTTCTTCACGCTTGGCAATGCTGGCAAGCGGAATGTCTTCAATTCCCAATTTAGACAAAGCCTGGTAGGCAGAATGAAGCTGCCCCTTTCCCCCATCAATTAGGATGAGGTTGGGCAAAGGAGCCTCTTGCGCCACGACTCTGCGATAACGACGATAGACGACTTCGTAAATGGAGAGAAAATCATCCGCTCCCTTGACCGTCTTGACTTTGAATTTTCGATATTGGTTTTTCTTCATCAGCCCGTCCTCGCAGACCACCATTGAGGCGACGCTCTCTGCACCTTGGATGTTGGAGACATCAAAGGCTTCGATCCGCTGCGGGAACTTCGGGAGGTCCAGCTCTTTTTGAAGATTCTCCAAAAGCTTCTCTTTTCCCGATTTGAGGAGCTTAAAACGTGTCTCAAAAGCTATTTTGGCGTTTCTTTCCACTAGCAGCAACAAGTCGTGTTTTTCGCCTCTCTTAGGTACTACGATTCTCACTCGCCGTCCTTTTCGTTTCCTGTGCAGCCTCTCGGTAAGCCATTGGGTAATCAATTTCTGATCTTCAATCTCAACCGGGAGGTAAATCTGATGGGGGATAAATCCTGCACTCAGGTAGAACTGCTGCAAGGCATCCCGCAGGAATTGGGAGGGCTGGAAGAAATCCAGATTCTCCCAGTAGAACTCGCGTTTTCCCAAAATCTTCCCCCCTCGCAGCGTAAACAACTGAAGTGCCAGGCACCGTCCTTCTCGGTAATAGGCGAACACGTCAACATCATCCTTATCACCCTGAATCGCCTTCTGCTTCGCGGTCAGATCCCGGACCATCTGAATCCGGTCACGATAGAAGGCGGCTGCTTCGTAATGCTGTCTCTCGGAGGCTTCCAGCATGTTTTGAGTCAGATTGCGAATCAACTCTTCATTCTTCCCTTCCAGGAACAGGGTCACATGTTTGACGGCCTGCCTGTACTCCTCCTGAGTACAGAGACCCAAAACGCAGGGACCCAGGCAGCGGTTGATATAGTATTCCAGACAGGGACGATCCAGGTTTCCGTCGATATCTAGGTGGCAGGTGCGCAGAAGAAAGTGGCGGTTGATGATTTTGATCGTGTTGCGCGCCAAAGACGCCGGTAGAAAGGGACCAAAGTAAAGAGCACCGTCGTCAAGAACCCTACGAGTCAGCAACACCCGTGGATAAGGTTCGTTGACGGTCAGTTTGATATGCAGGAAAGCCTTGTCGTCCTTGAGGTTGACATTGAACTTCGGCTTTTGTTTTTTAACCATGTTGCTCTCTAAAAAGAGAGCTTCCAGTTCATTGTCCGTGACGATGTAATCGAGGTCTTGGATGTGCTCTTTCAGGATCTCGGTTTTGTGGTCGAGGTTACGGCTGGACTGGAAATAGGAACGTACACGGTGCTTGAGGCTCTTGGCCTTACCAATATAGATTACCTTCCGGCTCGAATCTTTAAACAGGTAGATGCCCGGCTTGTCCGGGAGGAGGTCAAGCTTTTTCTCCAGCACGCTTCCATTATAGCAGTGAGCTCTTCCCGGGTTTCAGGTTCCAGGTTGAAGGTTGGAAGGTTGAAAGTTAAAGGTTAATTGCCGATTCACAGGGGTGCTACAGACGTTTATGTCATCTCGGACTCAATGTGAGTCCGGGCAGATTTCTAGATATTGCATCAGCCGCCTTAACCTTCAACTTTCCAACTTGAAACCTGGAACCTGAAACCTGGACCTTGGAACCTGCAACGTTCGCTCAACAGCTCATATTGTGTTAAAGTTTTTCCGTCCGCCATGAATCTTCCAAACAGTCTGACCCTATCGCGGATTTTTTTGGTGCCGCTATTGGTGGTAGTGCTGCTCACCGGGCGCTTTGAAGAACGTGAGATCTGGTGGGGGTTCATTGTCTTCCTTACCGCAGCCCTGACGGATTACTTCGATGGCTATCTGGCGCGAAAGCGGCAGCAAGTCACTACGCTCGGTAAGCTGCTTGACCCGATTGCCGACAAGTTGTTGATCTCCTCTGCCTTTATCTCCCTGGTTGCGCTGGGAATTGCCTCTGCTTGGATGGTCGTCATCATCATCGGTAGGGAATTTGCCGTGAGTGGACTCCGCAGTATTGCATCGGCAGAAGGTTTTACCATCGATGCCTCCAAACTGGGAAAATCGAAGATGGCCAGTCAGGTCGTCTGTATAAGTCTTCTGATCTTGGGGAGGCGCTTTCCGGAAACCTTTCTTTACCCTGCAGGCCGTTTTCTCCTCTGGTTGGTCGTGGTATTGGCCATTGTGTCCATGATCCACTACTTTAGAAGATTCTGGAGCCAAATCGACGAGAGTATCAAGTATCGGAAGCGCCGAGCTTATCGGCGGCCCATCCGAATTCTCCGAAGGCAGCGCAAGGGCCCCACTGCGGTGATTGACGCCGAAAGGGCGTCTTGATTCGGCGTCCCGCCGCAAACATATTCCAATTTCTGCAACGAAGTACTAGGCTCGGCTGAATGATAGATCTTTGTTTGACTCTGGCAGAGCGTTCCCCTACCAGGTTGGAGCGGAAAATCGCCCAGTATAATGGTGCAGTTCACTATATCGAAGTTCGTTTAGACTACCTCGGTGAGCTAACAGTTCCATCGGTCCCGAGCGGCTCAGAGACTGAGTTCATCGCTACCTGTCGTCCGGCACGCGAAGGAGGTCGTTACCAAGGAGAGGAGCGGGATCGTCTTGAGCTATTGCAAAAGGCAGCCCACTCCGGCTTCTCGTGGTTAGATCTGGAGCAAGATGTTCAGGGAGGCCTGAGCCTTCCTTCTTCAACCCGTATCGTTCGCTCATACCATTGCTTCGACCACTTCCCCCAAGATTTATCTTCTCGTTTTCAAAGCCTGAGAGAAACAGGTGGTGATGTTATCAAGCTGGCCCTCTGCGTGAGAAATACGAAAGAACTGGTGTCATTGCTCAGCTGGATGGAATCCCTGCCTGGGAGCGTTCCTGTTGTGATCTTGGGGATGGGAGATTTAGGTCAACCCTCCCGTTTGCTAGGAGGGTTTTTGGGGAACTTCTGGACTTATGTAGCTGAAAGCGAAAAGGAGAGGGTGGTCCCCGGACAATTTACTTTGAAAGAGGCTATTGAATGGTACCGGTTACCCACCTGGAAGAGCAGGCCCTTTATTTACGGGGTACTGGG
>JALLOM010000017.1 GCA_027717865.1 Acidobacteria bacterium AH-259-O06
CGGCGGCCGACTTTTGAAGTTGAGCTTCCTCTTCAGTGCTCAGGTTGATTTGGATGATCTCCTCCACCCCCTCGGCACCCAGTTTGACCGGGACTCCCAGGTAAAGATCACTGATCCCATACTCGCCTTGCAGGTAGGCCGCACAGGGAAGGATCTTCTTTTTATCTCTTAAGATGGCTTCCACCATTTCGGCCACCGCAGCAGAAGGGGCGTAGTAGGCGCTTCCTGCTTTGAGCAGCTTTACAATCTCTGCCCCTCCGTCACGCGTACGCTGGATGAGAGCTTCCAGACGCTCCTTGGAGAGGAGCTCGGTAATGGGGATCCCGGCCACTGTTGAGTATCGGGCCAGTGGAACCATGGTATCCCCGTGCCCACCCAAGACAAAGGCGTGGGTGTTCTCGACCGATACGTTTAGTTCCTGAGCGATAAAGGTCCGGAAACGCGCCGAATCGAGGATGCCGGCCATGCCCACAACGCGCTGGCGCGCAAAGCCGCTAACGGACTTGGCTACGTGGCACATCGCATCCAGGGGATTACTCACCACGATGATGGTGGCATCAGGACTGTGAGGAGCAACTGTTTCTGTGACGTCCCTCACAATTCCAGCGTTCTTCAAAAGAAGATCATCTCGACTCATCCCCGGTTTGCGCGGGAGACCGGCTGTGATGACCACGATGTCCGAACCTTGCGTGAGTTCATAGTCATTGGATCCGGTCAGTTGAAAATCGTAGCCCTCCACCGGCCCTGCTTCCAGCAGATCGAGTGCCTTTCCCTGAGGGATACCTTCCAGGATGTCCACCAGTACGACATCCGCCAGTTGTTTTTCAACCAGGCGCAAGGCTGTTGTTGCACCGACGTGTCCTGCACCCACAACGGTAACCTTCGATCGCATTGAACCCTCCCATTATTGGTCTGCGGTCTGTGGTCTGTGGTCTGTGGTCATGTTCTCAATAATTGCCGAAGCAAACTCACTGGTCTTCACCACCGTGGCGCCTTCCATCTGTCTCCCCAGATCATAGGTGACTCGCTTTTGCGAGATCGTCTTTCCCACAGCCGAGTAAATGAGGTCAGCAGCCTCCTGCCACCCCAGATGCTCAAGCATCAGTACCCCCGACAGAATCAGCGAGCCAGGATTGACCTTGTCCTGACCGGCATATTTTGGCGCCGTGCCATGAGTGGACTCAAACAGGGCAACCCTATCCCCAATGTTTGCGCCCGGTGCCATTCCTAACCCCCCAATCTGCGCGGCACAAGCATCGGAAAGGTAGTCACCGTTCAAATTCGGCAGAGCGATCACCTCGTATTCATCAGGGCGCAAAAGGACTTGTTGGAACATTGAATCGGCGATGCGATCATTGATTAAGATCTTTCCCTCAGGAATTTTGCCGTCGTATGTTTGCCACAGCTCGTCCTCGTTAATGCAAACTTCCCCGAACTCATCCCTACTCACCTGATAACCCCAGTCGCGGAAAGCTCCTTCAGTGAACTTCATGATATTGCCCTTGTGAACCAGAGTCACACGCGTTCGCCTGTGATCGAGAGCATAGCGGATGGCTTTGCGCACCAGACGTTGAGTGCCAAAGATCGAGATCGGCTTAACACCAATGCCTGAATCTTCTCGAAGACGGGTTGAAAATCTGGAATTCAAGAAATGAATAATTTCTTTAGCCTCAGCTGTTCCCTGTTTCCATTCGATCCCTGCGTAAACGTCTTCGGTGTTTTCTCGAAAGATGACAACGTTGAGCTTGTGTGCTTCCTTAACCGGTGAGGGAACACCCTGGATGTAGCGACAAGGGCGCACACAGGCGTAAAGGTCCAAGATTTGGCGCAGTGTCACATTCAGGCTGCGAATCCCACCTCCTATTGGAGTCGTTAGAGGTCCTTTAATGGCCACGGAAAAATCGGAGATCGCCTGTGTCGTCCCTTCCGGCAGCCACTCACCAAACTTGTTCTTGGCGCTCTCACCGGCGAAGATTTCACCCCAAGCAATGGAGCGGCCACCTTCATAGGCCTTTTCAACAGCTGCATCGAGCACTCGTCGTGCGGCCCGCCAAATGTCCGGTCCAATGCCATCCCCTTCGATGAAAGGAATAATCGGATGATGAGGGACCCGGATTTCGCCGTTTACGAAAGTAATTCTTTCTCCCGTTTCTGGCATGGCAACTTTCGGCTCACCCATATGTCGCGGTTCCTATACTTTCGAAGCAGTTAACTTACCGGCAAGAGGGGGAATAGTCAACGGCCGAGAGGAGACAGGGGGTCAGGAGCCAGGAGTCAGGAGTCAGAATTCAGGATCCAGAAGCTTACAACTCACAGGTCAGGACGAGAACCCAGAACTCAGAACTCATAAGCTCAATAGCTCAATAGCTAGAGTCGCTCGATGAGGCGAGCTAGCAGGGCGATCCGGGGCGCGAGCTCAGCCACTTCCACATGCTCGTGCCAGGCATGAGCCCCATCTCCGGTAATTCCCAGCCCATCAAGAGTGGGGACGCCAAGTGCTGCCGTAATATTCCCATCGCTGCCTCCCCCACTCTCTCCCTCATCCAAATCGATTCCTAATTCCGCTGCGATATGCTTTGCCGACTGGAAGAGCTCTTGCGAGCGCCTGCTCTTGATCATGGGGGGCCGGTCGATACCCCCTTCCACCTCAAGACGAATCCCAGCCACATGCGGCTTTAGATTACGAAATGTGCAATCGACGCGCTCTCCTTCCTCAATTTCGCGAAATCGAAGGTCGACCACTGCCTCGGCGTATTCGGCAATAACATTTTGAGCCGTGCCTCCCCGGGCCACGTTGACCGTGACGTTGGTCCCTTTCTCCGGGGCTGACAAAGAATGGATGTCGAGAATTTGTCTTGCCAGTTCTTCCACAGCGTTGATCCCCTTCTCAGGTTCCAGTCCTGAATGAGCCGATTTGCCGTGGATCTTAACAACGTACCTCCCCACTCCTTTTCGAAAAGTTTTTAAACCGCCGCCTGGAAGGGGCGGCTCCAGGACCAGCACCAGGTCACTTCGTCGGGCAAATTCCTCGATGATTGCGCGGCTGTGAAGACTGGCGACTTCCTCGTCAGTCGTATAAAGAAAACGTACCTTCTTCCCCGGACAAATCCATCCCCTTGCAAGGTACTCTTGAACTTTGAGCGTTGCAGCTACCCCGGACTTCATATCGAAGATACCGGGCCCGTAAATCCGACCATCCTCCACGCGAAAGGGATTTCGGGCTAGACTCCCTGGCTCCCAAACCGTATCAATATGACACAAGACAAGAACCCGACCTTTTGCTTCCTTTCCCCACTCCGCCCAGATAATGTCACCAACTTCCTTTCGGGGTTCGACTCGAGGGGTAAAACGGTTTGCCCGTAAGTGCTCTACGATGAAGGCCCCCACCTGGTCTACCAGATCTTTGCGGTGGCTTGGGCTTTCACGCTCTATCAAGCTCCGCAGCAGCTCAATGATCTGGTCTGTTTCATCTTGAATCCTTTCAATCAAACCTTGCTCAGACATGTTGATTCCACTGAAATTTTACCTCAGCAATGAATTCGGCCTTACCAGTCAAAACAATCTCACCGCCGGGATTCCACTCCACAAGCTGCGATCCGGTGTCGGTGTGGACTTCAACCGGAGACTCGACTTTTCCAGCACGGACGGCAGCCACTGCCGCAGCACAGGAGCAAGTGCCCGAGGAGTAAGTCGGTCCCACGCCGCGCTCCCACATTTTGATCTCAAGCTGATGATGCTCCTTGACCCGAACGAAGCTGACATTTGCGCGGTCCGGGAAGTAGGAATGAACCTCCAATGCGCTGCCGAGCCTTTCAAGATCCTCCGCTTGGGGAAACTCCTCGACAAAAACAACGCAGTGCGGGTTGCCCACCGAGAGCGCTGTGATCAACACCGTCTGGCCATGTACCTCAAGCGGATACTCCTCTACTGTTTCGAGAGCTGAAGGCGCCTGAAAAGGGATTGCAGCCGGTTCAAGGGCGGGAGCACCCATCAGGGACTTATACTTCCAGGACCAGTCCCATTGTTCAAGTAAGATGTGAACCTTCAAGCCTGAGCGCGTGTGAAGGGGGATTTTGGGTCCCTCGGCCAGACCGTGATGGTGTAAATAAGCACAGGCGCAGCGGGCACCATTACCGGACATGCCCGCCTCGGTTCCGTCGCGATTGAATATTCTGATATGGAACTGACCCTTCGAGGAACTTCCTACAAAGACACATCCATCGGCACCAACGCCAAACTGCCGATGACAAATAGCTTTTGACAGGGCTGAGTAATGTTCTTCTTGGACTTCAGCAAAGGAAACGATTAGAAAGTCATTCCCCCAGCTGTGGTATTTCGCAGCAGAGATCATGGTCAAGTTTCAGGTTTCAGGTTCCACGTTTCAAGTTTCAAGTTCTATGCTGAAGGTTCAGAAATTTCCTTCTCGATTCTGGATTCTGAATTCTGGCTCCTGACTACTTGGAACTTGGAACCTGGAACTTGGAACCTTCTGAAACCACTTTCCGCATGAAACCTTCCAGCTTCCCCTCAATCAGGGCTCGGATTTCTTCCAACCGCTGCGGTGACTCGGCTTCAAAACGCAGCACCAGTGCCGGTTGGGTATTGGAAGCACGGACCAGGCCCCAACCGTCCTCAAATAAGACTCTAACCCCATCCACTGTGACTGTTCGATAATGCCTGCCGAAAAATTCCTGGGCCTCGCGAACCACTGCAAATTTATAACGGTCCGGACACTCCACCCGAATCTCCGGCGTACTGTATGTTTTCGGAACATCTGCCAGCATTTCCGAGATTGTCCTCTCACTTTTAGAGAGAATTTCTAACAAACGTGCACCCCCATAGATGGCATCGTCGTAGCCGAAGTACCGATCGGCGAAAAACATATGACCACTCATTTCTCCCGCCAGAGCCGCCTTCTCCTCCTTCATCTTGGCCTTAATCAAGGAATGCCCCGCCCTCCACATGATCCCGCGGCCGCCGTTCTTTTCGATGTCATCGTAGAGGTTCTTGGAACATTTGACCTCCGCGATGATGGTTGCCCCCGGCCTCTCGCGAAGAATTTCGCGGCTGTAGAGAATCATTAAATGATCTCCCCAGATAATATTCCCCTGATCATCAACTACCCCGATGCGGTCACCATCGCCGTCGAAGGCAATCCCTACGTCAGCCTGTTCCTGGCGTACCTTCTGGATAAGATCCTGCAGGTTATCCACCACAGTGGGATCCGGATGGTGGTTGGGAAAATTTCCGTCCATGGTGCAGTAGAGTTCAATCACTTCACACCCAAGGTCCCTATAAACCTGAGGCGCTATGATGGAGGCCGTTCCGTTTCCAGCGTCCACCACCACGCGTGGGGGGCTGCTTAGCTGGCCAAACGCCTCCACGAGATAGCGGTGATACTCAGACAGGAGAGAGACTTTTTCCATCCGGCCTTCACCTGCGGCAAAATCACCGGACTCCGCTATCTTCGCGATTTCCTGAATCTGATCCCCATAAATTGTGAACTTTCCTACAGCCACCTTAAAGCCGTTGTACTCCGGGGGATTATGGCTGCCGGTGATCATGATTCCCCCGTCGGGGTTCAAGCGATGGAGGGAAAAATAAAGTAACGGAGTGGGACAAACCCCAATGTCCACGACATTTAGTCCCGTGGCCAGGACTCCCCGAGACAGCTGTTCCTTCAATCGCGTCGAGCTTAGGCGGCAATCTCGTCCCAGGCTAATCTGTTTGCATCCTTGCCGCCAGAAATAGGTACCAATGGCACTGCCAAGGGTTCTCACAGCGTCGTCAGTTAGATCCTTTCCGGCAATGCCACGAATGTCATACTCTCGAAAGATTTCCGGATTCATCTTTGGCGCCATGCTCTGTTATTGGTGTTCTTTCAAACGGTTCTTTAAATCCTGAATGACTGGTACCGGTGTAGGATTTTCTTGATTTAAAAACGCAAGATAGACGCTGGCGTAATCTCCCAACAGGATCAATGTCCAGAGACGTTCCAGCCAGCTTTCTCCCTCGGTCCAGTATTCAAGACAAGACCCCAATTTTTCGGCCACAAACTCACGGGTAATCTCCGCTCGAAGTTGCACTCGGGGATGGTCGTTGCGGTCGCGCAAAAATATCGGCATGAATTGGCGAAGGGTTCGAGCAGGGTGCTTCCAACCCACGATCTCGTTGTGATTCATCTCCGGCAAACTACTCGAGTAGGCGAGCTGCTTTCCATTTTCACAAAACTGCCCCCGCCATCTTGTGGCGACCATCTCCAGACGGTCTTGACTCCCGTAAATGATGGGAATCTTCTCGTAAACGTCTAAGGCTAGTTTTTTGGCCGCATTTTCTTCCGTTGGAGATTCTAACCCGTAAAGTGCAATTCTGGTGCGCACCCAACTCAGCGAGCGCCGAACTTCGTCACAACGATCGGAAATCAGGCCAAGCCGGGAAAAGACCACGAGCAGTGGAATCGCCGAATACCCCCAAGCGGTTCGCGGTGGAAACCCTCCAGGGATCTGCAAGCAGGGGTAATTATGATCATTAGCCAGGCGCTGAATTTGGCCGTTGCTGCTCAAGCAGATAATTCGGCAACTTGCCTGGTGTGCTTCGTGAAATGCCGAAATGGTCTCCTCGGTATTACCTGAATAGCTGCAAAGGAGCGCCAGGGTCGATTCATTGACAAATCCCGGAATTGAGTAGTTGCGGTTGACCAGCAGGGGAATATTCAGGTCGGTTCCCAGATATGCACGCAGGAAATCTCCTCCAATGGCTGAACCCCCGAGTCCACAAACAAGGATGTTCTGAATGGTCCTGGTTTCGGTGGAGAGTTTGGCTTGCAATCCGATCTCGAGCGCTTCCTCCAACTGTTGGTCAAAGCTCTGCAGGATGGTGAGCATCGCTTCCTGGTCGAGCCTTCGAATCTCTTCAGGATCATCAAGTATTTCGCTCATCCGAGTCACTACAGATATTTTTTCCAAGCCTTTTCTTTGAGAAGTTCAACTACCTTCTTCACATCCTCGGTGCGGTCCAGAGCACAAACCAATAAGGCATCCGGAGTCTCAACCACCACCAGATTTTCCACCCCCACGAGGGCACCCAATTTGCCCTGTGACGCGTAAAAAATACAATCCCGGCTGTCGATATTCAGGTATGTGGTGTTTGATGTCACTCCCTCGCTATCGGTCGCGCGGATATTTTCCAATGCCTTCCAGTTTCCCACATCGTTCCACCCCAGACGACAAGACAGCATTGCCACTTTTTCAGATTTCTCCATCACTCCGTAATCGATGGAAGTACTCTCAAGCTGGGAAAAGATCTTTCTCGTACGATCACTGTTCTCCCAACTGCGGTCAATTTCCGTTAGGCTTTGGCTTAACGCAGGCAGGTAAGCTTCAATCTCCGCCAGGATGCTGTCAATTGACCAGACGAACATCCCACTGTTCCAGTAATAACAACCCTGTTTGACAAAGTGTTCAGCCTGAGCCGTATCCGGTTTCTCGGTAAACCGCGCCACTCGGTGAGCCGGACACCCTCGAAACTCCCCGAGGGATTCTCCTTTCATCAGATATCCGTAGCCGCTGGCTGGATAGGAAGGCTGGATACCGAAAGTCACCAGCCACCCCTCCCTTGCAAGCTCCTCCGCGGCTTCAAGCACCTGGTGAAACTCATCTACATCCTGGATGACATGATCAGAGGGAAGAACCGCCATGACTTCGTTTGTAAACCGACGTTTTAAATAGGAGGCAGCAAGTCCAACACAGGGAGCCGTATTGCGTGCCAAGGGCTCTACGATAATCTGGTCTTCGTTCATTTCATTAAGCTGAGTGCGGACTTTGTGTACGTACCTCTCGCCGCACACCACGAAGACATCTTCAGTGTTCAGGAGGGGTTCAAGCCGAGCCACAGTCTCCTGAAGCATCGTCTTCGGTCCAGCAATCTCCAAAAATTGCTTGGGTCGTTCCTCTCGACTGATGGGCCAGAAACGAGTTCCCTGCCCTCCTGCCATAATCACCGCTTTCATGAGAACCTCGTATTGAGAATCCAGAAGTCAGAATCCAGAATCCAGAATCCAGAAGGAGGTTCCAGGTTCCAAGTTTCAGGTTCCAGGTTGAAGTTTTCCAATTTGAAAGTTCGAGCATTTCACTCCTGACTCCTGGCTCCTGTCTCCTGGCTCCTGTCTCCTGTCCCCTCTCTCCCGGCAAAATACCTCTTGGCCAGATACATAACATCATCCGCACGAGTGTTTTTTGCTGCCGACAGATACCGTTGCGCGTAGTCGACTCCCCTCCCAGCCAGAAGATTTCGACTCAACTCGACGACATAATCTTCTCCCGGCTGCTGCCGAATATAAAACCTGGTAATCGCGCGAACCAAAGCGCCGAGAAACTCCCTCTGCCGCAGCGGAACTTCTGTCAGGTGCTCCAGCTGCTTCAGTAATTCCTGGCGTGCAGCCTCCTCTTTTCCATCAAAGGTGGCAAGATAGGCGAAGATCGCACCACCATCGAGACCTGCCTGGTGAAACATCTTGAACTGGTATACGAGACTCGCCTCGTTTCGCAGTAAAACCGACAAACGCCCGCTCGGGCCCAGCAGAGCGCTTTCAAGAACATCGAGCATAACCTCCTCCCGTGTGCCCTTGGCGGGCCCCGCAAACCCGACCATGACCTCTCCACGACGCTGTTGAAAGACTGGACCTGGCATGGCATTGGACCCATCGGTTTCCTCCCCTATTTTCCTTTCGATTGCCTCGCGGATTTCATAGTTGGGATCACTCAAAGTCGAGATAAAATGCTGCAAAAACGAGGTCCCTTTAACATCTCCCTGAACCACAATCAGCGGGTGTACACGTGCCATCAGGCTTGACATCCAGGCCTGAAGAGATTGAAGAGTGACGCCGGAAATGGTCTCCGTTGTTCCATAACGATCCAGACCGTAAGGATGTTTTTTGAACACCCCGAGGCCGGTCAAGTCCAGCAGCCGAGAAAAGTCGCTCTGTTTTTCTCTCCCAAGCAGCGCCAGGACCTCTTGGCGTGCCCATTTTAGATCGTCCTCCTCAAGGCCTGGATGGTGAGTCCAATCGACAAGTGTCCCAAAAATCTCGTTTACGTGAGAAGAGAGCGTGCTAACCTGAAAGCCAAAAAAATCGAGTTCATTGACAACCTTGATCTCAGCTCCCAGACGCTCCAACTCACTCCATGACTTTGACGTCTTTTGAGAAGTCACGTTTCGGAGCAAAGCCCGAAGCATTAATTCGGTTATGCCAGAGTTCTTGGCAGATTCATTTAGCCGGCCTCCCGGAAAGAAAAACCCTATGTGGACGAGAGGAAGAGCATGCTCCTCCTGAAAATAAATGACCGGGCCTCGCAGAATGGAGGTTCTTTTTAGATCGTAATTCAGATGACTAGGAGTAAATTCCGCAATCCGAAAGGTCGACTTGTTTTGGGCGATCTGAAGTGCGTCTATCTCGCCCGTTGGCTGATCCAAGACTGTGGGAATCAGTAAGCGGAGGGTTTCCAGAAGCGTTTTTGAAGTGAAAGTACGGGTCTCGGCATTTTGAGGAAAGTACTCCACAAGGGATAGGTTGGAGTCTGCGAAATAGCGATTCAACACGCTGGTGACCTGTTTTGTGCTAATCTTTCCGAGCAGCTCCCCGAGACGATCACGCTTGAGGTAGCCCCCAGTCGCTTCATACTGAGATAGCAGATAGGCTCGCTGCTTCAGGCTTTGCAGCCACTTATAGTGATCCTTTAAGAGAAGCGCTTTGGCCCGATCCAGCTGGCTGACAGGAATTCCCCGGTGTTTGAGAGCTTCCAGTTGAGCCAAAACCTGAACTTCAGCACGGTCGACCTTATCCAATGGTGGAGTGAGGAAGAAAAAAAAGGTCCCTTTTCCCTGAAAGGCTTCCAGCTTGACCTCCACATCAACTGCGCTGCCGCCCTCCTCGATTATAGACTGCTGCAAGACCGCACCGCGCCCTCGCCCTAAAAGGTAAGAAAGAAGAAGCAGGGGGAGATAATGATCATGCGCGACACCTGGGACCCGGTAAGCGAGGAGAATATGGGGCTGTTGGAGATCACCTCGCAGATAGAGATACTGGAAAGAAGCCTTCGCAATTGAGGACTGAAGATTGGACGATGTGTGTGAGGGCTGCAGAGCTCCTTTCGATGATCTCATCGAACCATAAAGTTCCACCACCTTCTTGAGAATGCGTTCGCGACGGACCTGTCCCGAAACGGTCAGGATCACGTTTTTGGGGTGGTAATAGGCCTTGTGAAACAGCGCCAGCTTTTGGCGAGCGGTATCAGTCTCTTTGAGTGCAGAGAGGCTCTCATCCAGTGAAAAAGGACCTTGCCCCAACTGGTCAGCCGGGTAAACCAGGTTCAAAAGTTTCTGCTTGGCAAACACCCGGGGTGACTGCAGGCGGCGGCGCTTTTCTTCCAAAAGGATCCCAACTTCCGGGGCGATTTCCTTTGAACTAATTTCAGGAGCCTGCAACAGATCAGCATGAAGTTCTAAGATTTCCAGGACATTTTCAGCAGGACTACAAGAAGAAAAGGAGGTACTGTCATAGTTCGTACTCACATTCAGTACTGCTCCCAAATTGCTCATCTGTAAAGCAGCCCCACTCCGGTAAAGATAGAGCTGTTCAAGCAGGCGACTGACTCCACGACTGTCTTTGCCTTCCTGGGAGTAGCCGGCCCTAACGTACGTCACCACGGCCACGAGAGGATCGAGCGATTGCTCTTCAATCAAGATCGTCAAGCCGTTCCGCAGAACGACACGGGTCAAGTTTCCCTTGTCTTCCCTTGATTGAAATGCCTTGAAGTACTCTGGCGGACGGTGCCCGCGCTGGCTCAACGCGAGAGTTTCAGCTTCCGGGGAGGTGACGAAGACAAAAGAAAGAAAGCTTAGGATCAGCCACCTCATAGCAGAATCGTATCAACACGAAAGACCGAAAAGCAATCTGCAGCCAACGAATATCGCCGGCTGCTGAGGCGTTACACCCGGCCTTCTTAGTGCCTCGCTCCTTGACCTCGCGCCTCGCAGGCCCCATCAGCAAACGTCATCGTATTTACGGAGCGAGGCACTTAGGTATGGTAATATTCAGCCTAAGGCAAATGAGAGCCAAAGAATTGGGACAGCAACAGATTATCGAAGGACTAAAGAGCCACGATTCGGAGATCGTTGACGACTTCGTCCAACAGTTCTCACGACCTCTTTTCGGTATAATCCTCAATTACACGAAAAATCCATCCGATGCCGAAGAGATTCTGCAAGACACTTTGCTCAGAGTTATCCGCAAAATCGACACTTTCCGGCAAGAGAGTGACTTGTGGCCATGGATGAAGCGAATAGCCATTAATAACTCGATCATGTGGCTGAGAAAAAACCGGAGCATTCGTCAACGAGAGGTCCACCTAGAGGATTTTACTCCCCAGTTTTCCGAGGATGGTCATCTTGAGCACCCGATCTTCAGCTGGCCGGTGGATCCGGAAGACATCATTCTCAACACAGAATTGGCCAGCCAGCTTTACGAAGCCATCCAATCGTTGCCGTTTGAATATCGAACTCCGCTGGTTTTGAGAGATATTGAAGGCTATCCCGTTAAGCAGATTGCCTCCCTCCTGGGACTGAAGGAGGCAACTGCCAAAACCCGAGTTCATCGGGCTCGGCTGTTCCTGCGAGAGAAATTGATCAAGTACTTTGAGGGCCAAGCATGAGAACTTTATTTAACTGTAAAGAATGTGTGGACTTGCTGATGGATTACCTGGAGGGGAACCTCGATCCTGAGATCCAGAAAAAGCTTGACCAACATTTTGCTGCCTGCCCTCCTTGCGTCAAGTTCCTGGATTCCTATCGAGCCTGCTCGGAAATGGCGCAGCAGCTGAAAGATCAGCAAGTTCGGATTCCATTGGAATTGGAGAATCGTCTCAAGGCCTTCCTCAAAGAGGAGATCAAGAAGGTATAGATGTGCTCAGCCGCCGTCGGCGCTCATCAGGTCGTTGCCTGCAAGAGACCGGGCACCTGTTATGTTTCGCACACCTGTCACGTTTTACGCAGCAAGACATAAATGGCACCCACCCCACCATCAACTGGGCGCGCCGATGTATAAGCGATCAAGTAACGGGACGTACGTTTCTGTGACAACCATCGAGGAATTTGTCTTTTGAGAACCGGGATGTAATTGGGCGAATTCTTTCCTTTACCGTGAATGATGCGGACGCAGGTCAAATTCTTGCGACTGCACTCTTCAATGAACTGCTTGATCTGGTCGCGTGCTTCCCGCTGAGAAAGCCCGTGCAAATCCAACTCCGCCTGGACGGAGAATTCCCCTTCTCTCAGCTTCTTCAGCAGCAGCTGGTTCCACTCCTGTGGACCACCTTCAACGTAGCCAGCCTTATAAAAGCTCTCGACTTTTTCCTCCTCCAGAAAACGCTTCAGCATATCTCGAGGCAAAACAACCTGTCCTTCCGTTCTTAATTTTCTCCTTCTGCTTTCTTCCCCTCTTTGGCTCTCTTGTTCTACGCGAAGCGTTTGTTCTTTTGCTTTCCCATTGAGCGGCTCCACTTTGGCCATGGCCTTGCGGAACAACTCGTCATCATCCAGATCTTCCTCCATTTCCAGCGCTGGGGGGTTGTGTTTGTGATAGAGGATCGAATCGTCTTTCACTTTCGTCCCTCCTCTTGCAGAAGTGCCGGATTGCAAACGCAACCCGTGGATCATGCTTATTTATACCAAAAAAGGGCGAATAATTTTTGACTAACATTAGCCACAGCCGGTCTTCGCGCTGGCAGGAAGTCTCTCAAATTCAATCCTGGCATGAATTTGACCGCCCTTCTGCTATACTACGGCCTGATCGGTTTCTGTGGCGTGATCAGTTTTGGGGGCGGTTAGCTCAGCTGGAAGAGCGCCTCCCTTACAAGGAGGAGGTCACTGGTTCGAGCCCAGTACCGCCCACCATTTACTTTAAAGCACTTACAGGATTTAGAAGGGCCGTGAAAGCGGCAAATGTTTGTTCCTGGGTAACGTGTGGGGTAACAATCGGTGGTTGCTTTGCCATCCTTACAACCTTCATTTCTTCGGTAAGCCCCTGTGTTTCTTTTCCCATGGTTTTAGTTTGGTATGGCTTGCAGTAGCTCTCGTCCGGTCAGTGAAGGTTTGGAGAAGTGACAGCGGTGAGGGCGCTCTGTGATACTTGGTTGTGGCGGATCTAATCCAGGAGTGATCCAAATGAAGATTCTGGCTGACAGGCCGATCAAGAAGGCCTCCGAGGACGACCTCGGCCGTTACAAGTTCGCAAAACATCTCGCAGCTGGCATTCTCCATTGGTCGTCCAAGGAGAGCCTCTGCTTGGCAATTCACGGAGGCTGGGGCTCAGGCAAGACGTCGGTGATCAACCTGTGCATCGAAGAGATTAACCAGGAAGTCAAGGATAAACCAAGGCAAGAGCGGCCAATTGTAATGCACTTCCGACCTTGGCTTTTTTCAGGCCAGGAAGAATTGGTCGGAGCCTTCCTTGCACAGTTACGCCAAAAGCTGAGAGCGGCAGGCTGGTCTGATAAAGCGAAGGCGGCCGCCGAGAGGCTGGCAAAATACGAACCGCTGCTCGAGGTTGCTTCCTCTGTCCCCAAGGTTGGATGGATAGCAAAACTGGGACAGCGCGGCTTGAGAAAAGCGGGGGGGGCCGAGGCCGACCTTGAGGGCGCGAAAGCCGGAGTCTGGGAAGCTTTGGAGGAGCTTGAGGCTCCGGTGATCATTGTGGTTGATGACGTTGACCGTCTAACGGCCGCCGAGATTCGTCAGCTTTTCCAGGTCATCAAGGCTGTGGCCGACTTTCCAAGCACTATTTACCTGCTAGCTTTTGATGACCAGCTGGTCGAAAAGGCGCTGGAGCGGTTTCAGTCTGCAGGCACGGAGGGGAGATATCTGGAAAAGATTGTCCAGCTAGATTTTGAAATCCCGGCCCCGAGTTCTCGTGCCCTAAGGTCTTTACTCTTGGGCGGTCTAGAGCAGATCGAAAAGACTGTCGCCTCGAATCCGGAAGAGCAACATAGGTGGAATCAGCTCAAATTTGGCCCGTTACCGACGCTTTTCAGAAATATTCGGGATGTCAAGCGATATTTGAACGCGGTCAATTTCAAGCTTCCGACGATAAGAGGAGAGGTCAATAGCGTGGATCTAATGATCATCGAGGGCTTCAGGATCTTTGCCCCAGACCTCTACAAAAAGGTTAGGGCAGGCAAAGACATCTTGCCGTCTGATTCACCTCGGGCCCGACAAGCAGAGATTAGTAGCAACATGTCACGCGAAGAAGCCGATGCGTGGGCCAATCAGTTTTTTGAAGCAGCGCCTGAGTGGTGTCAGGAGCAGATGAAGGAAGTGCTAGGTTTGGCTTTCCCGGAAGTGCAACGCATCAGGGAGAACATCGGGCGTTGGGGGCCGGGATTCAAAAAAAGTTGGATGCAGAATCGACGGATTTGCATGACACCATATTTCCGCTACTACTTCCAAGAAGCGCTGCCGGAAGGCGAGGTTTCCGAGCGGGAGGCCAATAATGTCTATGCCTCCAGAGAACACCCAGAGAATCTAAACGGCAAAATTGCAAGCTTCTTCCGGGACGGCCGGATCGGCAAGTTACTGTGGAAGCTGGAAGATCGCTTTAATGAAGACCCCGATGAGAAAGCAATCGAGAACCTAATCCGCGCCGTCTTCGAGGGAAGAGAGCTGAAACCGCAGGCGCCTGATCGGGAGGAACTCCCGTGCGACTGGGAGATAGAGTTTTCAGTTGAGCGGTTGCTGGGCCGGCTCGATTATGAAGCCCGTAAGAGGGTGCTCAAGTCTTGCATTGAGGCGAGCAAGGCCATTGTCTACCCGGTGACTTTCGTGGCCTGGCGTTGGCAGGTCTGGAATCCAGATGAGGGAGAGGAGGACCGGTTCAAGAATCAAGAGAAGTTGTTCACAAAGGAGGACACGGACGAGTTCAAAGACCTGGCTCTAAAGAAGTTGAGGGAGCACGCTGAGGACGGGCAGCTTCACAAAGCGCTGAGGATCGGCGTCATCCTAAATTACTGGACCAAATGGGCCGGGATCGAAGAGGTGAGAGCCTGGGTGGCCAGCGTTTTGGAAGATGACCAGAAGCTCCCCGATTTCCTTCGCAGCTGCGGCACGTTTGTGAGCTCTTGGGGAGCCGGGTCCCATTACCAGAGGCACACTTTCACAATCGACCCGAACAACCTCGAGCCCTACTGCGATGTCGCGCAATTAAGAGGAAGGTGTGAGGAAATACTGGGTAGCGATCCCGAGTGGCTAGACCCCAACCAGAAGGCCATACTAGAAGCTTTCCTGCGTGGATTGCGTGGATTGCGTGGCCGGAACGCCGACGAAGACTGAGAGCCTGTCCTGGTTCAGGGGAAAAAGGAATTTTTGCCCCGGTGAGGTTAGCAGGTTTTTGTTTTGATTTGGGGACACTGTCCCCAAACCCCTGCTGAGGACCCAGGTCCCCAGTGCCTCGATCTGCTAAAAGCGTCGCCCGTCGTCAGTACGGGGTGATTCCAGTGGTCACACCGCACGTCCCCATCACGACACAGGGAAGCGCTGACGGCCCAAGGCTGGAGGGCCACGAATTCCGGAGAAGTGCTCGTCGTAGACGCCCTTCTTGACTGTCATTCGCTATTGTGACAAGCTGATCCCGACCATACCTCGTGGATCGCAGGAGACGCTCCCTTTGACAGCTTCGAAGGCAAACCGATCGCTACCCGAGCTCCCGCCTGAGGCGGGAGAGTTGGTCCAGGTTCGCTCGAGGAGGTGGCTCGTGGAGGAGGTGGTCCAGTCCGAGACACCCGGTCACTCACCCCTGGTCAGGCTTGCCTGCGCGGACGACGACGCCCAAGGTCAAACTCTGGACGTCTTCTGGGACTATGAGCTCGACCGCCGGATATTGGAGGAGGAAGGCTGGCAGGATCTAGCCGCAAAGGGGTTCGATGCTCCCCGCCAGTTTGGGGCTTTCCTCCACACTCTCCGGTGGAACTGCGTCACGGCCACTGATCCCAACCTCTTCCAGGCCCCTTTCCGTGCCGGTATCAAGATCGATGCCTACCAGATGGAGCCCTTGCGCAAGGCGCTCCGTCTCCCGCGCGTCAATCTCTTTATCGCCGACGACACCGGTCTCGGCAAGACGATCGAAGCTGGCCTGATTGCCCGCGAGTTGCTCCTGCGCAAGAAGGTCAAGACCATCGTGGTTGCCGTGCCCCCGTCCGTCCTTGAGCAATGGAAGGGCGAGCTCGAGGACCGTTTCGGCCTCGTGTTCGAGATTCTCGACCGCGGCTACCTGACCAGGATGCGCCGGGAGCGCGGCTTCGGCGTAAATCCGTGGCGCACTCATAGCCGCTTCCTGGTTTCGCACAACCTCCTCATCGATGCGACCTACGCGGACCCCCTTCGCGAGTGGCTCGGGCCCATGCTGCCGGGGAGCCTACTCATCATCGATGAGGCTCATCACGCCGCTCCCTCCAGTGGTGGCCACTACGGGATTGAGACGAAGTTCACGCGCGCCGTGCGCGATCTATGCGGCCGCTTCGAACACCGGCTCTTCCTGTCCGCGACGCCGCACAACGGCCACTCCAACAGCTTCTCGACGCTGTTGGAACTGCTCGACCCTTACCGCTTTACCCGCGGCGTCAAGGTGCGCAGCAAGAGAGTCCTCAAGGATGTCATGGTCCGCCGGCTCAAGGAGGACATCCGCAAGATCCAGGGTGGGTTTCCCGAGCGCAAGGTCGAGCGGGTTGTGATCGACGGCTTACCCGAGGACGCGCCAGAACTTGAGCTATCACGACTTCTCGATCAATACCGCACAGTGCGTGAAGAGCGTCACGCGAATACCTCCCGCAGAGCCCAGGCCGCCGCGGGGCTTCTCATCGTGGGACTACAGCAGCGGCTGCTCTCCTCCACGGAGGCTTTCGCGCGCAGCTTGAAGGTACATCGGCAGACGGTTGAGCGCCAGTGGGAGAAGGCGAGTGCGGTCTCTGCGCCAAAGACGATCAAGGAGGACGCCCATCTCTTCACGACATCCCCGGATGCTGACGACGAGCGCGGCGGATGGACGGCGGAGCAGCTCGAAGCCGATGAGGCAGCCCAGATCGAGGCCGTCACCGTGGCCGGCGAAGCGGGAACAGAACATGACTCGCATGCAAAGACTCTCTGGCACCGGGAGCAGGAACTCCTCGACCAGATGCAGGAAATCGCCGAGAAGACCCGGCACCTGCCCGACGCCAAGACCCGCCGACTCATCGACTGGATCCGGGAGAATATGTGTTCAGGTCTGCCGCCCTTTGGTCATGCTCCGGCCGGCGTGACTCCGACATGGAACGGTCGTCGCGTCCTGATTTTCACCGAGAACCGCGAGGGCACGAAGCGCTACTTGAAGGCGATCCTCGAGCAAGCCATCGAGAGCACCGACCGGGCGGAGGAGCGGATCGAGGTCATCGACGGCCTTACGAGGGGCACCCGGCGCAAGGAGATCCAACGAAGGTTTAACGCCGACCCAGCAAAGGACCCTCTGCGCATTCTCCTCGCCACTGACGCGGCCCGCGAAGGACTAAACTTCCAAGCGCACTGTGCGGATCTGTTCCACTTCGATCTGCCCTGGAACCCCGGTCGGATTGAGCAACGCAACGGGCGCATCGACCGCAAGCTCCAGCCGGCCGACGAGGTCCGCTGTCACTACTTCGTACTTCCCCAGCGTGTGGAGGACCGCGTGCTGGAGGTTCTCGTGAAGAAGACGGAAACCATCAAAAAGGAGCTCGGAAGCCTCTCGAAGGTCATCGACGACGACATCGAGCGCCGGCTTGGGCAGGGCATCCGCCACCGCGACGCTGAGCGGCTGGCGCGCGAGACCGAACAAGCGGATCTCGACGCGGAGAAGAAGCGCATCACCGAGGAGGAGCTCGAGGCCACGCGCGAGCGCCAGGAAGATCTCAAGGCCCAGATCGAGCGCTGCCAGAACCTTCTCGACGGTTCCCGCAGCTGGGTGGGGTTCGATTCGGATCCCTTCCGCGACGCTCTCTCCTGCTCCCTCGAGTTACTGGGCACCGAGCCTCTCAAGGAGGACGAGGACGAGCATGGCAACCCGGTCTGGAAGTTTCCCCCGCTTGACCGGCGAGCCGAGACCGACCCGAGCTGGACCGCCACCCTGGACACGCTCCGGGCACCCCGCAAGACCAACCAGAAGCTCACCGACTGGCGCCGTGAGGCCCCGATCCGACCTGTGGTCTTCGAGGATGCCGGCGTGCTCACCGAGGAGACCGTCCACCTGCACCTCGAACAGCGGGTAGCCCAGCGTCTTCTGGCCCGTTTCCGCTCCCAGGGCTTCATCCACCACGACCTTTCGCGAGCCTGCCTTGCCCAGACGGCCGACTCGATTCCGCGTGTGGTCCTTCTCGGCCGGCTGTCCCTTTATGGTAGGGGAGCAGAGCGGCTCCACGAGGAGCTTGTCCCTCTCGCTGCCCGCTGGGTTGAGCCATCCCAGCGTCAGGGCCTCCTCCGGGCCTACGCCCGGGAAGCGGAGTCGAAGACCTTGGGTCTTCTCGAGCGTTCACTGGGCAGCGGTCGTGGCCGGGTGCCGCGCGAGACCATCCAACGCAAGCTCCTGGAAGCGGCCGTCCGGGACATCGAAGAACTCCTGCCCCAGCTCGAGCCGCGCGCCGAGGAGCTGGCCGAGCTCGCAATTCAGCGCCTGCGCGAGCGGGGCGAGCGGGAAGAGCGGGATCTCCGCGAGACTCTTGAGGGGCAGCGCAAGCGCGTCCTCGAGGAGCTTGCCAAGCACGACCGCGAGTTCAAACAGCTCACCCTGAACTTCGACGAGGAAGCGAAGAGGCAGCTTGAGTCCAATATGCGCTCCTGGCGCACGCGCCTCGAGCAGTTTGACCGGGACCTCGAGCAGGAGCCGCAGCGGATCCGGGAGTTCTACGAGGTCCGCGCAAAGCGGATCGAGCCCGTAGGACTCGCCTACCTCTGGCCGGAGACGAACTGAGCTATGGCCAAGCTGGATCCACAGATCGTCGCGCACCTCGAGTGGATTGGCTTTGTGCAGCCGACAGGCCTCGTGGTCTCCGCGCCGGCCCTGGTCCGCGCGGGAGCGATTCTCGACCGGCGCGACGCCGAAGGGCAACGCCTCCTGCGGGAGCACACCGAGGAGCAGGAGTTCGATCCCCAAGAAGGTCTGACCCCCTGGCTGCAGGACTTTCGAGCCTTCGCCAGTGCGGTCCTGGGCTGGAGCCTCTCGCCCAAGGGTTACGCTGGGACGACCGAAAGCCCCATACCACCGGAACTCGAGGTGCCGCTCCCCGACTACGGCGAGACACTACGCCCGGACTTCGCCGTGCGCGAGCTCGAGCCCCAGGACGGCCACTCTCCCTGGCAGCTCCTCGTCCGCGTGCTCGAGCTGGGCGAGGACTTCGACCGCGTGGTCCGGGGCAAGGGCCAGCTCGAGGCCTCGGCCCACAGCCGGATGGAGCGCCTGCTGCGCCAGACGGGGGTGCCGGCGGGTCTCCTGTTCAATGGCCGCGCGCTCCGTCTCGTTTCCGCGCCACGCCGCGAAAGCTCGGGCTGGCTAGACTTCCGCGTCGAGGACATGGTGCAGACCGCAGGCCGGCCCATCTGTACCGCTCTACGTCTGCTCCTCGGTCAGCCGCGCCTTCTGAGCCTACCGCGCTCGCAGCGCCTGGCGGCACTGCTGGAGGACAGCCGCAAGTTCCAGAACGAGGTCAGCGAGCGCTTGGCCGAGCAGGTCCTGCATGCCCTCTATGAGCTGCTGCGGGGCTTCCAGAGTGCCCATGACGTCTCCAAGGGAGAGCTCCTCCGAGGTCCTCTCCAAGAGAACCCCGACGAAGTCTACCGCGCACTCCTAACTGTTGTCCTGCGGATCGTCTTCCTACTCTACGCCGAGGAGCGGGACATGCTACCGGAGGATGAGAACTTCCTGCGGTACTATTCACTCGCGGGCCTCTACGAGCGACTGCGGGAGGACGCGGCGCTCTTTCCGGACACCATGGACCAGCGCTACGGTGCCTGGGCCCAGCTGCTGGTGCTCTTTCGCATGGTCTTTGACGGGGCCGAGTGCGGCACAATGTGCCTTCCAAAGCGGCACGGAGTGCTCTTCGATCCCGATCGGTTTCCCTTTTTGGAGGGGCGGCCATCGGTCGGCGGGCGCCAGGTGGGCGAGCGCATCGACGCGCCGCTTGTGCCCGACGGGACGATCTACCGCGCGCTTGAGAAGCTCCTCGTCCTCGACGGCGAGCGCATCTCCTACCGCGCGCTCGACGTGGAGCAGA
>JALLOM010000170.1 GCA_027717865.1 Acidobacteria bacterium AH-259-O06
TGAATGGCGATGCGTTTTTTGAGGGCCTGGGGGGTGCGGAGCAGTCCGGCAAGAAGGCCCTGCAGGAAAGACCCAAAGCAACCGCCCTTGAGGAGATGAAAGAAGGCGCTGCGCACCCATCCGTAGAGCAGCCAGGGGAGATGGCGTAAAGGCTGATAGGTGATCATCAATTGCCAGCGATTGCGGGTGATCCAGTAAACGCGCCTGGAAGAGCAATACGATTGTATTCCTGCCCGCTGATTGTCGATCGGAGACCACAGACCACAGACCACAGACCACAGACCATCTTTTGCTCCTTTGCTCTTTTGCTCTACGCGAAGCGTTTCCTCTTTTGTTCTTCTCCCCGGGTCCGACGCCGCTTCGATGTGGTAAACAATGGCCTCAGGGAGGTAAAGGCAGCGCCGGCCTCGAAGCTGCGCGCGCAGGCTGAAATCGACGTCTTCCAGATACATGAAAAAACCTTCATCGAAAAAACCGATCTCTTCAAAGAGTGCGCGCCGATAAAAGGCGGCGGCGGCGCTGGCTCCCAGCACCGGTTCAATTTGGGAAAACGCCTCAACGGGTTGTCCGAAGCCTCTTTTATAAGGAATCCCTTGGCGGTTGCAGCAATCACCGGCAGAATCGAGAGAAGTCCGTCGATAGTAGTTAATGATTCTTGAAGCAAAAAAGGCATAATCAGGAAACTCGACAAAGGCGCAAAGACCGACCTCCACCCAACGTGTGTCGGCTTCCGTATCGTTGTTCAGCAGCGCCACAAACTCGGTGCGGGACGATTGGATCCCTTCGTTCACTGCCCGGGCAAAGCCGAGGTTGGAACCGAGGTTGATGTACTCGAGGGGAGTGGGAAAGAACTGCCTCTCCTCGCTCACCATTTCCGCAGTGGAATCTGTAGAGCCATTGTCCACGATCAGGATCCGGCAGGGTGCGGTTTGCTTTTGGAGGGAGAGCAGACAGTTTCGCAGCAACTCCTTTTGATTCCAGCTAGGGACGATCACTGTCAGCTCACTCATCGTTCATTTATTCAAGCTCATTGTGGAGATATGTTCCTAACCGTGGCATAATATCCAGGCTCAAAGAGAAAGAAAACAGAAGATGCATGG
This sequence comes from Acidobacteria bacterium AH-259-O06, assembly GCA_027717865.1. Lineage (GTDB taxonomy): Bacteria > Acidobacteriota > UBA6911 > RPQK01 > JADFOI01 > JALLOL01. The sequence goes on from JALLOM010000170.1 coordinate 1,101, forward strand.
CTCTGCGGAGCAGGAGAGGGGACCGATGAGGATCAACCAGATTGTAACGCGAGGTGCGGCCTTCTTATTATTCGGTGTGGCTGCCTTTGGGCAAATTATTATTTCCAGTACGCCGGTGGCGGTCATTGCCACGGGCCAGGCCGAGCTGCTGGCCAAGCTGCGTCTTACGGCGGGCGCCAGCGGAGCTGTCGCCGATACCCTCACTATCCGTTATGACGGCCTTCCCCTCATGAACGATCAGACCACAGGCATCTCCCTCAACACCAGCGGCTGGTCGGCCAGTATCACTTCCGTGGATAAGGCAAACGGTGTGATTACGATTTCCGCTCCCGCCGGCGCTGCCGGAAATTTTTTCGAGGTTCAGGGCGTGAGGATGTCCTTTGAGGGGTTGAACGTGTCGAATGTGAAGGCAGCGGTGACGAGTCTGGTCAATCTTCTTATTGTCGGGGGACTCATTCAAAACGAAGTCACTGTGGTAAACAGTGTCGCACAGGGAATGACGGTGGATCCCGCCTCCGATACAGTCTTCATCGTCCAGAGTCCGGAGCTCATCAGCCCATCTGCGAGCCTCAGAATCAGGGAAGGCTTTGAATCAGCCTTTACCGACGCCGTTGGCTCCTTCGGGCAGACTACGGCCACCAGAGTGCGCATCCGGGTACAGGCTCTGCCCTCGGGGTCTTCATTGACCTTCGCCGCCACCGTAACCGAGACCAACACGGGTGCTACGCTTACGGTCCTATCCGGCTCGGAACTGACCTTGCCGACCAGCACGGGAGAAACAACCATCACTTACGCTTTCACGGCAGGCGCGTCCAGTTCCGCCAGCACGGAGAGCTTTGACGTGAGGTACGATCTGGCCATTGCAACCGCTCCGCTCGAGCCGGTAGCGGTATCCCTGCAGGCCAGCCTTTTTCCTTCCGAGGCGCCCAGTATTCCGCGTTTTGTGACTCGCGATCTCCCTCTAGATGAGGAGCTTGCGTTACCCGAGTTTCTGCGGTTTATACCGGTGTTCCTGACTGCGGACGGGTTCCTGGGGGTGGCGTTCACGAACCAGGCGGGTGTTGAAAACACTGTCGAGCTTCAACTGTTCGCTCCAAACGGTCAATTGCTCAGCGGGACGGGGATCGTCAACCCCACGGTACTGACCGTCCCCTCTGGGAGCCAGCGCTCGGCTGTGGTGGAGGAAATTTTCGGGTCGGCTATCCGTGGAGCGGATTTGGGAACGATCCTGGCTCGCACCCGCCGCGCCCGAGCCGCCTCCTTGTTCCTTGTGGGGGACAATGCAAACACACTTCTGGATGGCGCGACGGGTGTACAGACGGCCCTCAAGAACTTTATCCTTCCCAGCGTTGCCCGGGACGGAGCATCACCCTTTACCAGCATCCATATTTTCAATCCCTCGGCAGATTCAAGCGTGGAGCTTGAGCTGAAACTGCGTGACCTTTCCGGCACAACAGTCGCCTCCCGAAACTTGAGCCTGCCTGCGCGGGGAACGCTCTCCGAGGAACTCTCTACTTTGCTGGGCGTCGATCTGACGCTTTTTTCGGGAGGATACGTGGAAGGGGTGGCGGCAGGGGAGGTTGTCGCCTTTGAGTTCTTTGGGAATGTCGACTCCCTGAACGCCCTGAACGGGCAGCCTGCGGCCCTGCGCCGGCAATCTTATTGGATTCCTCATTTCGCCGTGGGAGGCGGTTTCGACACGGAGTTCAATTTCATCAACGCAGAGGTCGAAAAGGATGCGATTCTGGAACTCACAGCCTTTGATGATCAAGGAGCCCTTCTCTCCGCAGCCCTTAACCCCGTACAGATATCGCTGCAACCGGGGGAGCAGAAAATCTTGAGCGCCGCCTCTTTGTTCGGACTGAGTCCTGCTGGGCAGCAGATCGTCGGTTCCATTCGGATGGATGTCCGGGGCAGTTTCGGTGGGCCCTTTGCCAGCGTGCCGGGTCTCAATGGTTCAATCGGGTTCAAGAGCCAGGATGGACGCCTCTCGGCCTCTCTCCCCCTGCTTTTGACATTGCAGCTCAGAACGCTCTACCCCCACGTGGCCCAGAACCTCGGTTTTTTTACAGGCGTGGCTGTTCTGAATCCTAACTTGATTCCGATACCAGTCACTGTCGAGGTCTTCGACCGGGAGGGGGTGGAGGTGGGATCCAACGCTTTTACCCTCCCCCCGGGCGGGAGGAGGGCTCGCCTGCTCAACGAGTTGGTTCCCCCAACGGCCGGCCAGATCGGGGGTTACTTCCGAGTGCGTTCGGATGTGGCCGTAGTCAGTTTCGCCCTTTTTGGCGATTTGGCCGGCCAATCCATCTCGGCGATCCCCTCTCAATAAAAGCTCAATTTTGCAAATTGTAAATTTTTTAAAAATTTTTTAAAAATTTTTTAAGATTGTTCTTGTTTTTCTTGCCGAATAGGGTATAACATTGCCTCGAAGGGACTTTTGAGGAGACATTAAGCCCGGTGTAATAGGATGCGACTTTTCGAGAAGCTGTGCATCTTTCTATTTCGTCTATTGGTTGTTTGAGTGCCTTCAGGACCAGGAAGAGGTGCTCCTCAGTTATAGGATTTTTGAACTTTCATTTTTTAACCGATTGTTGAGTTTTCTCAAAGAGAGAATGCCATGTCAAAACAAGTTAGAAGAAAGGAGTGGAATACGATGAGGATTAAAACCATTTTGACGGGGGCTGCGGCGCTCTTGTTCGTCCAGGCAGCGGCTTATGCGGATATCTCCGTTTCCTCGCCGAACAAGGTGGCAACGGTCATTTCTACAGATCGAGCAACGATCGTTGGAGACCTCAGATTTACTGCGGATGCGAAAGGGGCTGTAGGCGACACGATTGTCCTCCGCTATGCCGGCCTTCCCATTACGAACGTCTCCCCCTCGACGAACATTACCATCACGGGCATCTTTGGGGACAACGTTCCAACTTTCAGCGTTGACGCCACGAAGGGAGAGATCACCATAACGACGACGGGCACGGCTGACCCCGCGGCTACGTTCACCCTGAAGGACGTGCGGGTTTCCGTGGACGGATCGGGGCTATCCTCCGTCAAGGTGACACTCACAACGGTGGCTAACCTCGTCATTGTGGGCGGTGTCTTTGGCAACGAGGTAGAGGTCGTGAGCGCCCTTGCAGATGGCATCGCGGAAGTTAAGACGACGACAGATAAAAAGACTATTGTCCTCGCGACCACCGGAGCGAAAATTAGTGGGGATCCTGGCGAGTTCACCATCAAGGAGGGGTTCAAAAACGCTTTCAAAGATCCCAATCAGGCGGGGGTGGGGGCTACTCAAGGTACAGATATTCAACTCACTGCAACGGGTATCCCGACAAAAGTTAGCATTACTTTAACGGCCCCAGCTGGGACATCTTTGAGCTCGACAACGTTGAAGCCTGCGACGACCGCCGCGCCGAAAGCCAACGTAACTACCCTCAGCTTCACTACGACGACGACGGACCTGACCAAGGTGGAGACGCTCAAAATAGGATTCACAGTAGTTACTACAGGGGCGACACCACCGATTGCGGCAGGTGTCATTAGCATTACGGCCACGCTCGTGCCCATCGAGGACCCACTGCCGACAGCAGGTCCAACTAAGGCGCCGAAATTTAGTCAAAAGGACCTGAGCACCGACATTGCCGCCATCATTTCCGGCACCACCAATCTCTTTCTGCCCTTCCTGGTATGGGATAGTGGGTTCGATACGGGTATCGAGATCGCCAACACCACCGCAGACCCGTTTGGTACTGCTACAGGCGCTACCGCTCAGAGTGGAACCATCACCTTCCATTTCTGGGCCAATGACGGTACTGCGGGCTTTAGCTACACCACCACGACCGGATCTCCGGGAACGGGTTTGACCGGCGCTGGTGTGCTGGCGTCGGGTTCCACATACACGGTGCTGGTTTCGGAGCTCTTAAACGCTGCCGGTCGGACAACCGCCTTTACCGGTTATGGGTTCGCCATCGTGGGTAGCACTCACTCCCACGGAGCTATTTTCGTGAGCAATTTCAAAGACTTCACGCAGGGTGTGCCGGCGTTGGTGGTTCCGCCGACCTCTATCCAATCGCGGAAATTGCAGGCCTTCGAGCAGTTGGCCCCATAGGGACCTTGGTGCCATAGGTGCCACAGGTTGTTTTCAACAGAGCAACGGCCGAAACTGGGCCGTTGCTCTGTTCCCTGCAGTATATCTGCCTTTCTCGACTCCTGGGAATTCGACCCAGTCCCCCAAAGCGAGCTTTGCCATTTTTTCCTGAATGGACGCCGTTTCTGCACGCGGATGAATGTTTCTGCTTTTATTTCGACTTTCCTAAAGAAATCGCATCAATAGAAGAGGGACACCATGCGACGACGAATCTTTTTCGTGAATCTTCTGATCTTGGCGGGGATTATTCTTTCTGCAAACTATCTGGTGTCGGCCTGGCACAGCTTTCAGCAGGCCAATAACTTGGAGCGAATTGTCAAAAAGCAGCCTTTCCCCGGGGGTGTCCCCACACGGGGCGACGTGCAGCCCATGGAGCAGTCGCACCCCTTTGCCGAATTTATGGTGCTCAGCGAGAAGAACCTGTTTGCGCCGGAACGGCGTTCGGAGTCAGCCCGTCCGGTGGTTGAAGTGTCGCCGCCGCCTCCCTTACCGATGAAGCCTTCTTTAAATGGAGTTTCCAGGATGGGGGGCAAAAAACGCGCCTTCATAACGGTCTATGAAGGGAACAATAATCAGGGACAAGCAAAAGTGGTTGGAGTGGGTGATGAAGTGCAGGGCTATGTGGTCAGCGAAATTGCCGATAGCACCATGACACTGAAATGGAACGACCAGCTGGTGCTTATTGACATGCTTGATGCCCAGCGCCCCCAGCAGGCGGCAGTGCAGAGGCTGGTTCCGGTGAGCGTAATTACGGTCGGCTCGGCCGTTGCAGCCGTGCAGACGATAAAAGGCGGCGTGGCGGCTAGTGAGGAGGAGCGCGGCCTTCAGGTGGCGGGTGTGGGGGGAGCTCAAGCCGCCCAGGCCTTAGCGCCCAATCAGCGCGGGCTGCAGCAGCAGGGCGGAGCGGCATCCAACCGCCGCGGAGCAGTGGGCGCGGCCCGGGGCGTAGCCCGAGGCGCGGCCCGGGGCGTGGCAGGACAAGGCGCCGCGGCGCCCGCTGGAGCTCCAGAGGTTGTGCAGACCCCGTTTGGGAGATTTGTGCGTCAAGCACCCCCGAGAAATCGGTAAGAGCCACGAATTTCACAAATTTTTCCTTCTTTACCAAGTCTCACCGAGCTGCTGACAACGGATAGTTTGTCGTAGGCTTCTTTTTTTTATAGAATTTCCGTCGATGCAAACCAGGGCGAAGAGGAGGATCATTCTCCTGTTTCTTATCGGCACTGCGTTCTCGCCTGCCGCATTGGGCCAGGTGCTGAAGAACCTGGTTGTAGGTCCGGCCCTGGCTGAGAGCATTCTTCTGCAACGCGAGCCGGACCTGAACTTGCTGAGACAGCGCGTTATGGATTTCTGGGCGCTTTTGCAGCAGGGTCGCAGGCGTGAAGCTCTCGAATACGTGGATCCCCCGACTCACGATACGTTTCTGAATCGGAGGGAGCTTTCTTTTTCATCCTTCGTGATTCGCAGCATCCGTGTCCAGGACAGACCCACCGTTGCGGTCGTCACTGTCGTCGCCTCGGCTCGCCTGCCCTTGTTCGCTCACACACTGGAATTCCCGGTGGAAGAGTACTGGGTGTTTCATGATGGGAATTGGTACGTACACATCGAAGGGTCGAGATTCAAAGAACTCTTTGGGTCCCGGGAGGCACGGGCGGAGCGTGAGCGAATGATTCAGGAGCTCGGCCGGTTCACGGCTTTGAGCATAGATCCTTCGCGGCTGCTTTTGGATGACAGTTCAGCCCGGGAAATTCTCATTCAAAACAAAACAGACCGCGAGATCCAAATCAGGCGTGCGGTTTCCTCCGCTGATTTTCTGCAAGTGGAGTGGGATTCAGATAAACCGAAGAAGATCGCTCCCGGGGCCCGCATTGCCCTGAAAGTGCGGTGGGATCAGGACCGGCTGCCCAGGGATTGGAGCGGAGGGTCTATCGAGCTGGAGCTAGCCGAACCGGTCGAGGGC
>JALLOM010000171.1 GCA_027717865.1 Acidobacteria bacterium AH-259-O06
GTGTAGCGGGTTCTTGCAATTCCCCGGGTTCGGGCGAGCCGCCAACTTTCAACTCTCTTACTTCCCGATGCAGAAGGTGGAAAAGATCTGCTGCAAAATGTCCTCGACGGTTGTCTCCCCCGTGATTTCTGCTATTGCATCGAGAGCCTTGCGGAAGTCATAGAGAGGAAATTCCTCGCTCATCCCGGAGTGATAAGATGCGATGCCCGCTTGCAGATGGTTGCGCGCAACCTCTATACAGCGTTTATGCCGGATGCTTGTAATCAAGGCGTCCTCTTTTTCGAGTTCCCGATCCGGGGTTACCACTTTTAAAAGAGCTTTTTTTACATCATCCAGATGCGTCCCCTTCAGCGCAGAGACACTGACTGAGGCTGCACAGGTTTGCTCGACCTCCTGAGGAATCTTCACCTGTGACGGAAGATCCTCCTTGTTGAGCACCAAAACACAAGGATACTCCTGGACTAGCCTCCAGACACAATAGTCCTCCTCATCAAACGGCCTTGTCCGATCCACTACAAAAAGCACCGCGTCAGATTCACGTAAGTACTGCAGCGACTTCTGGACTCCCAGATGTTCAACCCGATCTTTCACCTCGCGAATCCCCGCGGTATCGGCAAGGCGTGTCGGAATCCCCTCCAGGTCAATTGTCTCCGTCAAGGCGTCACGTGTGGTCCCGGGAACATCGGTCACAATTGCCCGGTCATCTCGTAATAAACCGTTGAAAAGGCTTGATTTACCAGCATTTGGCTTGCCGGCAATGGCGGCTTTGATCCCCTCTTGGACAATTCTTCCTAAACGGAAACTCTCTTCCAACTTTTCGAGTTGTTGGTCCACTTTTTCCAAAGAGCCCATCAGTTGCTCGCGGGCTTCGGGCTTCACATCATCTTCTACAAACTCCACAGCTGTTTCCATATGACACAAAATCCGCACGATTTCCTTCTTCAGGGGTTCCAGCGTTCGGGAAAGCTTTCCCTCCAACTGCTCCGCGGCCACCTTGGCCTGAAAGCCCGTTTGGCTCTCGATGAGGTCGCGCACCGCCTCGGCTTGAGCCAAATCCATCTTGGCATTCAAAAAAGCCCGCAGGGTGAACTCTCCCGGCTCTGCCAAGCGAGCGCCTGATTTCAATATGGTTTCCACAATCCGGCGGGCGACCACCGGGCTGCCGTGACAGGAGATCTCAACCAGATCCTCTCCGGTATAAGAGGCGGGCGCGAGGAAAAAGGTGGTCAACACCTGATCCAGTGGGTTTCCATCAGTGTCAAGGAAGTGCCCCAGCAGTGGCCTTCGGACGGCCCAATCGCAGCGCCCGCCTGAGCGGAACTGCTTAGCTACCAGGTTTTTCGCTTCTGGCCCGCTCACTCGGATCAGCGCAATCGCCCCTCTGCCAGGTGGCGTGGAGGTAGCGACGATGGTTTCGCCTTGGTTGTAATTCACAACAGCAGGAAGATTATTGGTAGGGAAGGATAACAACGCGGCGGTGTAAGCCAGCCCCTTCACTCTCGGTTCTCACACCTGGTTCCTCAACCAATGCCAAATGAACCACACGTCGCTCACTGGCAGGCATGGCCTGTAGGCCAAACGGAATGCCTGAAAGCTTCACCCTTTCTGCTCCTTTCCGAGCTAACAGCTGAAGCTCCATCTCCCGCGTCCCTCGGTATTCATTGCAATCCACCACAAAGTTATACCCATCAGACGATTTGCGGTAAAAAACGCGATTGAGTAAATGGTTGATCGCATACAAAAGGCGGGCATTGTTGCTTAAAACCATGTCTGTATCCTGACCATGAAGCCGAACGTTTATCACCTCATCTTCTGGTTCACAGCGAAACCGCAAGTCGAGCCCTGCCCTCTCAAGTAGTTCCCCCAGGAACGGCTGGACTTCCGTGGTCAGTTTGTCTTTTTCCAATGTCATGATCCGATTACCAATAATTTCATTTCTTTCTTTTTCTCGAAGGCTTCTTCGCGGATCCTGCTGAAGCCACCTCCCGATTCCACTTCTGAAGCAGAACCTGCAACATCATACCAAAGAGATTGCTGAACAGAAAATACAGGACTAGTCCACTGGAAAAATTCAGAAAGAAGAAGGTGAAGACGACCGGAAGCATCATCATCATCTTCCGCTGAGTCGGGTCTCCAGCTGCCGGCGTCATCTTCTGCTGCACAACCATGCTGACACCCATCAAAATGGGCGTCACATAAAGAGGATCCGCCTGGGAGAGGTCTTGAATCCAGCCAATGAAAGGAGCACCCCTTAATTCAATCGACGAATACAGCATCCGATAGAAAGCAAACAGAAAAGGCATCTGAATCACTAAGGGCAAACAACCTCCCAAAGGATTAACCCCGTGCCTTTTGTAAAGGGCCATAACCTCTTCGTTCATCTTCTGTTTGCGCGGGTCGCTGCGCTTCATCTTTTTATACTTTTCCTGAATGGTCTTCATTTGAGGTTGCAGCTCCGACATCTTCTTCATGGAACTCATCTGCTTGTAGCGCACAGGGAAAAGTGCCACATTGATAACAAAGGTCAGGATGATAATGGCCCATCCGTAATTATGAACGTATCCATAGACGAACTTAAGACCAAACAAAAGCGGTTTGACCAAAAAGCCGAACCAGCCATAGTCAATGAGCCCGCTCAATGTCTTGTCAGCCTCTTCCAACACCTCGTAGTCTTTCGGGCCGATGAATACAAAGTAGCGAGCCCCTCTTTCCAGGCTAACGGCTGCGCTCACCAGAGGCACAGCAGGCCCCTTCTCTGATTCCATTTCTTCGGATTCTTCAAAAAATTCGGTCCTTAGCATCCTCCCGCCGCGAATACCGTCCGGATTCAAAATCAGATAGGTGAAAAATTTGCTGTCCAGCGCTACCCAACGCGCCCCGGTGTCAATCTCCGCAGGGCCTTCCTCCAGATCATCTACACTGTACCGCGTCACAGAATTGGCCTTGTAGAAGGCAACTTGCGGACTCGCGAAATCTCCCTGAGGAGGCGAGTTCACTTCACCGATCCCCGCCCCTAAGACAATGGCAAAGGGAATAGACCGCTTCCCCGAAAGAACTTCTGTTTCTATCTCTAAGAGATAACCCGTCTCGGGGATGTGAATTTTCCGAGTGACCTCGACAATGGCATCTTGGTAGTAGAAAGTAATCTCGGCGGGTGCGCGGGCCCTATCTCCCATAATGCCACGTATTTCATAGACGGCATGTGCCAATCGCTTGTCGACTTCCTCCTCATCCACACGGACAGCCAAAGTCCTCTGTGCGGAATCGGGCACTTGCTGAGGGATTATCTCAAGGAGATTGCCGTCTAGCGAGCGATAGTGCTTAAGTTGAGCGCTTTCCAGGATTCCATTCACATTGTTCCAGCGCAGGATCAAGTCCTCGTTCTCCACTTCGATGATCCGAGGGGAAGCAGTGGTATATGCTATCCCAGTTGTTTCCAGTGGCGCCGCTGGTACTCTTGGAGGGATCTCCGCTGGGGCTGGCTCCTCGACCTGTCTAGTTTCCTCTCTTTGCGGGGGCGGTGGATAGAGTTTGTGGTAGAGATAGGGTGCGAGGAACAGCGCTGCCATCGACAAAACCATGGCTAGCAGCAGCCGCCTTTCCATCTCCACTTGATGAGGGTCTTGAATAGCCATAAATCCTGATCACCTCTAGGGAACCGGATCTACTCCTCCGGGGTTCCATGGGTGACAGCGGAGTAGCCTCTTCACTCCGAGATACGTGCCTTGTGTGACTCCGAACTTATCGATGGCTTCATACATGTACTCAGAACAAGAAGGGTGAAAGCGGCAGGAAGGCGGAAGAATTGGCGAAATCAACCTCTGATAGAGATACAGGAGCTTCCTTGCCATAAATCCCATTGTTCTACTCTTCCAATGTCTCGTTTTTCTTCTTCCAGTACCGAATCGCTCTAAGGAAGTCCCTTTTTATCTCTTGATAAGAAACGTCAGCGGCACTTCGTTTTATGTTTACCACTAAATCGCAGGGTGGGGAGATCGCCGGCTTGTTCGCCCTGAAGATTTCGCGCACACGGCGCTTGATACGGTTTCGGACTACAGCCTTGCCGACTTTTCGCGAGGCCGTAATCCCCAAACGGTGATAGGGTAGGTTATTCTCTAAAACGTAGAGAACAAAATGTGCGGCTCGGACGCTGTCGCCTCTTTTGTAAACATCCAAGAACTCCCTTCTTTTGCGAAGACGTACCTTCTGGGAAAAACCGAACCCAACTTCATCCACTCACCGTCAACCTCTTGCGCCCTTTGGCGCGCCGCATCTTTAATGTCAGTCGGCCCGAACGGCTCCGCATGCGCGCGCGAAACCCATGCTTCTTACGGCGACGTCTGTTGTTTGGTTGAAATGTCCGCTTCATCACCTTTCACCCTGCTTTTACCGGAAGGCGTGATAGTACCAATTTTACACCACGGGTTCAACTCCCCATCGCGGCAACTCCCAGGCACAACTAACTCCAAATTCCTGGAATGCGGCACTTACACCTTGGGCACACCCCGGTTCCAGCAATTCGGTTTGTGCGCACATGGAATCCGTGACGTTCAACCAGGAGTTCCTCACATTGGGGGCAGCGGGTGTTCTCGAAGTCACCTACCCCCCCAGGGAGGTTTCCTGCGTAGGTGAAACGAAGGCCGGCATCTTGCCCAATTTTAACCGCTTCCATTAGCTTGGCCGAGGCCGTACCCGGCCGATCGGTCATTTTGTAATCTGGGTGGAACGCCGTCACGTGCCAAGGAATGTCCGCGGAGACAGAGACCAAGAACTCCGCAGCATCTCTAAGTTCTTCCTTTGAGTCATTAAATCCAGGCACGATTAAAGTAACGATTTCTACCCAAAACCCCATGGTGTAAAGCCGGTGGATTGTATCCAAGACCACAGATAGCCGCCCTCCCAGGTGGCGGTAGTTTAGATCGCGCATCGATTTCAAATCCACCTTGTAGCAATCTGTGTAGGGGCGGAGATATTCCAACACTTCCCGCGTGGCATTCCCGTTAGAGATAAAGGCTGTGCGAAGCCCTCTATGTTTAGCGGCCCTAAAGACCTCAATCGCCCATTCCGCCGTAATTAGTGGCTCATTGTAGGAGCTTCCCACCACACAGGCGTCATAACGCTCGGCCATTGCTGCCAGCTCCGAAGCAGTCACTTCCTGTAGGGGAGCGCCGGCAGCTTTATCCCTCAGAGCCTGCGAGGTGATCCAGTTCTGGCAGTATCCACAGTGGTAATCACAGCCTAACATTCCGAATGTGAGGGTTTTGGACCCTGGGAAAACGTGGAAAAAGGGTTTTTTCTCCGTTGGGTCGCACTGCAGGGCTCCCACATACCCGGTTGGCACGCGAAGCTTTCCGTCCTCGTGATAGCGAACTTGACAAATGCCACGGCGCCCGTCACGGATTTTGCACTCGTGGCCGCAAGCGTAACACTGAATGCGCCCATCCGGAAGCGTGCGATAAAGCTCGCCATCTATCACATGGGTATCCAGGATCTCTTCATAGGAAGCCGCCATCTCCCACATTTTACCCTAGAGGGAACTTCTATGTATATGTGTTCACCCTTAGATCCGCGACCATCAAAGAATGGCGCAAAAGGCCGTTTGGGGTAAAGTGCATAGAGCCACGACCATCAGGGAGTGGTACGAAACCCAACAGGAACTACTGTAAGTCTTTGATTCCCGTAATATTCCGCTTCATCCCGCTCCTTCAGAGCCGCGGCTCTGTTTTGCGAGAGCCTCATGAGAGTGAACAGTGTGAAACAAGAACTAGGTTGCTCCACCGCCCACTGAAGAGGGTATGGCTTCACATTCCTTTTTCAGGGTGGGTTGTGTCGCGTGAGTAACACCCAAGAACTTCCAGGAACTCAGCGATTTCCTTTAAGTGATTCAGCGCGTTTTGCGTTTTTTCTTCTTCGATATTACCTATGAAGTCTAAATAAAAAAGGTATTCCCAGGGTCGCCCGTGGATCGGCCGAGACTCAATTTTCGTCAGATCAAGGTCGCGTAAGGCGAAAACACCCAAGCATTTAAAGAGAGCCCCTGGGGTGTTTCTGAAGCTGAAAACAATCGAGGTTTTACCGGCATCCTTGTCTATCTCACGATCACAGGAAAGGAGAAAAAAACGAGTGAAATTTTCTTCATTATCCTCAATCCCAGTCATTAGAATTTCCCCACCGTAGTACTCGGCGGCTTGTTTCCCTGCAATTGCCGCATGATCTTGGAGTTTTTGCTCCGTGATCCACTTTACGCTCCCCGACGTATCATATGCACTCCGCTTAGTAAGTTGTGGGAAGCGTTCAAAGAACTTCTCACACTGATCTAGCGCTACTGGGTGGGAAATAACTGTCTTGATTTCTTTAAATGATGTTCCGGGAACAATAATTAAATTATGCTTAATTTGGAGATTGGTCTCTCGCACGATGTTCAACCGGTGGCGTAGCATTAGGTCATAGTTTTTGTGGATTGACCCTGATAGGGAGTTCTCAATAGGAACAACACAGTAGTGAACCTCCTTATTAACAGTTAATTGGAAGACCTCTTTGAAGTGCTCGCAAGAGTGAATATGTATATTACCCTTGAGTAAGAGTGCCGCTGCTTCCTCACCGTAAGATCCTCTTTCTCCCTGAATCGCTACGGTGGGTATATTTATCATGTTCCCGTGAAGTGAGTCGTCAGAGTCGACGGGTTAATCTTAGATAATTCTCAACCCTCACAGTAGACCTAATGTGTATAGCGCCTACCTCCAACCTTCGGTGTGTGGCTTTAGGGTCCCAGATTCCTACCCGCGCAGCACCCAACAAAATAGCCGCGTAAACCAGGTCGTGTGTTCATCTAGGTTAGGCTGGGTGATATAAATTTGGGTTGCCAACCAACATGCAAAACCAACCCTACAAAAAACCATCTTTAAACAACCTAACCAACCCAAATAACCACAACTTAACTACCTTTTACACATAAAACACTATGAAAAACTGTTAATTTTCCTTCTTCTTCTTTCCTCTCGTTTTTATCACACAATTACACTTTCTTATCCACATACCCCCCCACAACCCTTATTCTTTGTATAGATAGTTCTCGAATCATTTCAACACAATCCACAGCACCTACTACTAATACTAAATAAATAAGAAAATTCTGTTATATTATTAATTTAAGCGGCG
>JALLOM010000172.1 GCA_027717865.1 Acidobacteria bacterium AH-259-O06
ACTGCATACCCAGTAAGAATTAATCCTTGCCTTTTGAATTATTTTGGCGCATAGCCCACGTTTTTGAAGGTTACGAAATCGTTGATCTCCATATTGTGGCACCAGAAAGTTATCCATAAATTAAGGAGGTTATTTAGTGATAAAACGGGTAGAGGTTAACTACAGGGGAATCTTTCAGAAAAGTCTCGGAAAATATATTGGCAGTGATATTGTCATGATCGCCAGCCGGATGGGGAAGGTAGCATTTTCAAATGGCCGCTACAGCGATTCCCCGGAGCGCAACGGCATCCCCTGCAAATATTTCGCATTCGTCTCCCCGGACCTTTCTGAGGAGGAATTAGAAGCGGAGTGCGGGGCGAAGATGGATATCGACGAGGCCGATGTCTCTCTGGTTATGGACGACACCATGGTGAAAGGGGTAGAACCCTGGGGCTGGCACGGAGTACGCCCGATCAACGAGAAAGTCCACCAGAAGGGATGCCTGCTGGTGGTGACCCGGAAAAGTCATGACCACCTCCTCAAATTCATCGCCCGTAAGCCCTTCAACTATCGCCTGGCCACCTTAGAGGGTGATGCCAGCCTAGCAGGGCTGTGGGTCTTCAAGGACGACCTCACGCGTGAGCGCAGCCTCGGTGCCATCGCAGCCGTGGACCCTGGCATTATTTCAATCGAGGCAGTGGAGGAATATCTCTTTGCAAAGACCAAGGAAAAGCATCGAGCGCAGGCGGCGCGGGAAGCCTACGATGCGACCCTGCGCCGCATCAAATTGGTGACGCCAGAGCAGGGCATCGACTGGCCTTATGAGATACCGGTGTTACCCAAGTGGCACGAATTTGAAGAAGGGGGCGTAGTGGTGCCAGCCGTGCCACGTGGCTTTAAGATGGGACCTAAAGGCCAGACCCGCAACGACATGTTCAAACGAGGGACCACTAAGACCGAACGCCCGGTGGTGCGATTCGACCTGTGCATCAAATGTACCCTTTGTTGGCTAGAGTGCCCGGATGAGTGCTTTGATCCTACAGAAGACGGCCTCTACGATATCAACTACGAGGTCTGTGTCGGATGCCATAAGTGCGCGGCGGTCTGTCCCATCCCAGAATGCATTGTTATGGTGGATGAACTGAAGTTTGAGGATAACAGCAGCCCTTGGAAACACCACATACGTGATCCGCAAGGCTACATCCAGTGGGCGGAGGAAAAAAAAGGTAAGAAACGCATACACTATCCTTATGTCACGGGCACCGGCATGGAGTACCGTGATGGGGAAGTTGTACCACCCAAGGAGAAGAAAAGAAGGAGAAGAGCAACGAGGGAGGCTGATGGCGCGCATTAAGGAAGACATCAAAGAAGAATTCGAAGTCTGGGAGAAAGAGGATCTGTTAAACGGATGCCAGGCGGTGTCTCATGGGGTGAGGTTGGCGGACGTGGACGTTATCGCGGCGTACCCCATACGGCCCTACACCGAAGTGATGGACGTTCTCTCGAAGATTATCGCTGACGGCGAACTCGATGCCGAGTATATCATTGCCGACAGCGAGCACTCCCAATTTGAGATTGTCAAACACGCCAGCTCTGTAGGAGCCCGGGCTTTTGCAGGCAGTAGCGGTACGGGATGGATGTATGGCTTCGAGGCCCTGGTGGTGACGGCCACCGATCGCCTGCCGCCCCTTTTTTTGGTGGGTAACCGGGCTCTGGACGATCCCGGGGCGTTTGGGGTGGAGCATAATGATGCAATGGCCGTTAGGGATATGGGCTGGCTACTTTGCTGGGTCACCACCGCTCAGGAGGCCCTGGAGCACGTGCTCATTGGCTATCGGGTAGCGGAGGACAAGCGAGTTCGCATGCCAATGGGCCTGGCTATGGATGGCGCTTTCTTGACCCACTCTCAACACATGGTTCAGATGCCTACGAAAGAAGCCGTCGAGCGCTTTCTGCCCGTCTATGATTTGGGGAAACGCAGGCTCCATCCGGATAACCCTATCTCCATTGCTCCCCAGGTGAACGAAGATTGGGTCATGGAGTTACGACGACAGAACTGGGAGGCAGCACGCAGGGCTAAGAAGGTTATCGTGGAAGCCTACCAGGAATTTAACGGGATCTTTGGGCCTCGCTATAGCTCTCCGTTCTTTACCGAGTTCATGACCGGCGATGCTGAGGCAGTGATGATTGGTCTTGGCGCGCTAGCCATGCCCGCTCGGACCGCGGTTCGTCGGCTCCGGGAGCAGGGCCAAAAGGTAGGCTATGTCAACCTGCGCTGGTTCCGCCCCTTTCCGACTCAAGAACTGCGGGAGTGCCTGGGGCGGTTTAAGGCAGTGGGAGTCATCGATAGGGACTTTGCACACGGATCCCCGGATAGCGGAGGGATTCTCCTTCACGAAATCCGTTCATGTCTGTATCCATTGGAAGACCGTCCCAATATCATCAACTTCATAACCGGTCTTGGGGGGCGCGATGTCTCCATCGACGATTGCATACGAATGTACGATCTAACCCTTCAGGCGAAGGACGGTGAGGTGGAAGACGAGTTTGTCACCTGGATCGGGGTGCGGGAGTAATTTAGAGGCTGCTGAAGATTAAGGAGAAACTAAGATGGCTGAATTACCGGTAATAGACTATGAGCGAATCACGACTGTACACAAAACACCGTTAGAGGAGTTTTATACTTCTGGTCACCGGACCTGTCAGGGCTGCGAATCGGCCATGGTGATGCGAGATTTCTCCAAAGCTGCCGGTCCTCGTACCATCGCTACAGGCTCAACTGGATGTATGTATGTGGCCAACACCAGCTACCAGACCACGCCCTGGATCATCCCATGGATGCACACCCAGCTTGGTGCCGCTGGTGCTTCAGCCGTCGGTACGTCGGCGGGCTTGCGAGCGCTAATGCGCAAGGGGAAAATCCCCAAAGAGAAGATCAATGTCATCACCTTTTGCGGGGACCTGGGTGGCGGCGATATGGGTCTATCCGGCATCTCGGGTGCCCTTCAGACTGATTTAGACCTCTTGATCATTCTTTATGACAATGAGTCGGCGGCTAATACGGACATCCAGGCAACTGGCCTGACGACTTACGGTGCCCAAACCACCTTTACGCCACCCGGTAAGAAGCACCGCATCATGCAGCGCCGGTGGAAGAAAAACGTGGCCCCCATGCTGGCGGTGGGGCATCCTACCTGCCGCTACGTGGCCACCGCGTGTGCCACTTATCCACAGCTGGATTTTTTGAACAAGGTTCGGAAGGCCCTGAACGTAGGGGGACCAACCTTCATTCATACTTTCGACCCCTGCCCCAAGGGGTGGGACTATCACCCGCGGTATTCTCATGAGCTGGGGGAGCTAGGGATTAGGTCAGGGATCTTCCCCCTTTACGAGATTATTGACGGCAAAATTTCCTATACCTACGATCCGCATAAGAAGGGCCGTGTCCCCGTGCGGGATTACCTCATGAAACAGGGGCGTTTTGCTCACTTGATCGATGAGGATATCGACTATATCCAGGGGATGGTCGACACGATGTGGGATGAATGGGAAATTCCCGGAGTCGCGCCCTTCAAGAGCGAACTACAATTGGCGTCGAACTAGGAGAGGGGATAGGGGTAGGAAGGGACGGTTAATTCCCGGCCCCTCCCCCCTCCGAACCGGACATGCGGATCTCCCGCATCCGGCTCTCCAGTCAGTGGGGTCCACAGCGGGACTGACGGAGGGAATCATAGGCTGCGCTTAAAGTGAACAGCCCCTGCTCCCGAAAGAATGCTATGGGCCAGCGCTGATGGTCGGCTCCTCGTCCGCGCCCCCGTCCACCTTTCCGTTTCCGGAGAATGCTGCGCAGCCGCATTCGTACCCACCCATCTATATCCCGAAAGCAGTAAGGACGGCCGTGTTTAAAGTACTCAAACCAGCCTCCGAGTATCGGGTTGAGTCGGTCGATGGTCTGCTGCAGACTGTGTCCGTTGGTGCGCCGTGTGTGGGATCGGATCCGGCGACGCAGTTGTTGGATGCTGCGCTTACGGGGCCAGCGCTTCCCTCGTTCAAAATGATATCCGAGGAATTCGAAGCCCCCGGCTTGGCTGGCATCCACCAGTCGCGTCTTTTCCGAATGCAGCTCCAGACCTCGGGCCTGGATGAGCTGGCCTAGCCGTTTCAAGGCGGCTTCCGCCTCCTGACGGCTCCCACACAGCACGACGATGTCATCCGCATAACGGATGATCTGGTAGCCCTCTTGCCACAGTACTTGGTCGACCCGGTGCAGGTAGACATTCGCCATCAAGGGACTGATCACAGCCCCTTGCGGCGTTCCCTGCTCCGGTTGCCAAGTCTTCACCCCTTCCAGAACCTTTTGGTTGAGGTAGGAGTCGATGAGCTGGAGCACCGTTCCGTCAGCGATCTCCTGACTGAGTTCCTCCTTGAGAGTCTTGTGGTCGATTCGATCGAAGTAGCTGACAATATCCGCATCCACCACCCAGTGATAACCCGCTTCGAGCAGCTCCGAAACCCGTCTCAAGGCATCTTTACAGCCTCGTCCCGGGCGGAAGCCGTAGCTCTGCGCCATGAATTTGGCCTCAAAGATCGGCTCAATCACCTGGCGCAAAGCCGTTTGCACGACTCGGTCACGTACAGCGGGAATACCCAGGGGCCTTTGCTTCTTCGCGCCTGGTTTATCGATCCAGACCCGACGCACGTCCCGGGGTTGGTATTGCCCTGCCTTCAGCTGCCGGTGCAATAGTTCCAGCTCCTGCTCAACTCGTTGGGAGAACTTTCTGACGCTCTGCCGATCCACTCCGGCCACTCCACGGTTGCGTTCCACCTTCTTCCAGGCCGCTTCCAGGTTGGCCGGTGCGTAGACTTTATCCATCAGGCTAAACCATTTGCCTCCTTTCACCCCCTTTTCGAGGGCCTTCAGCATGCGTTCGGTCCACACTGTCGCTTCCACCCACGCCCATTTTTCAGCCCGGGCTTCTCCGCCTTGTCTAGAACTCTTGCTCACTGACGACGGTTGTGACTGCTTCAGCATGACTTTACACATCCACCTTCCTGGCCTCCTTCGCTCCACGGGCATTACCCCGCTTCATCACTACTACGAAGCCTCTGTATCCTGCCGGGCTCACTCCACCCGACAGGCCTCCCTGCTTACCGCACTCAGACTTCCCGCCATTCTGTCTCCAACCACCTCATGAGCCCCGTGATGGCTTTCTCATGCTACCCCTCAGCCTCACGGGCGTTTCAGTTCCTTTTAACAGGAACCTCCATTCGGGCTTCACCATTCCCTAGCAGGCTCGCCAACTTCATGCAGCCGAATCGAGTTCGTTTCCTACGGACTGGCGGTTCTCCTCCAGTTGCTTCCCACCCCGCTTTAGGCGACGCAGTTACTTTCGGATACAGACCGGAGAACATCTGTCTGAAGAGGACTTTCACCTCTCTATCTGAGTGCGCTCACAGGCGCACTAGGGGCGAGCCGATGGCTCGCCCCTACCACCCTAGAATTGCACAAGTCGAGATATCGTGCTTATGGCCATGTTTTTTTAGATAGTATCCGGCATTTACCAACTCCCTGATTAACTGCTTGCGCTTCACACGTCTATGGGCAGCTCCTTCGTCCTTGCACCGGCCTGCGGCGCCGGCTCCTTTTCCATCATGAGACGATAGGCATCCCGGATATTCTGTTCGAGTTCCTCGAGTGATTCACCTTGGCTGAATACGCCTGGGACCTGTTTCAACCTACCTACGTACCAACCATCGTCAATCCAGTACTCGAGGGTGAATTTTCTGACCATACACTACTACTCCTTGCGACATATTATATAAGTTCTCCTTGGCCCAAAAGCTGGAAGTTCCGACCCAACCGCTCCGGGTGCTCCAGGGTCGTCTCTTGGCTGCTCTCAATGGGTTGAGCTATACTGGCTACTCTCGCGCCGGAGTGGCGGAATTGGCAGACGCACCAGACTCAAAATCTGGCGGGTGGCAACACCCGTGGGGGTTCAACTCCCCCCTCCGGCACTTTGGAATCAATAACTTGGCAAGACTTCCACTGCGGCACTACGAAGCCTCTATTGGGTTGTCGTCCCGTTTTCGGAACACTCGGCCAGTTGTCTAGCCTCAATCTCCTCCACCTCGTGAACTGACCGCATAGCATGGGATTGGGCAAAATGGGCATAACGCATCGTTGTTTGCAAATCGGCATGCCCGAGGAGTCCTTGAACGGTGCGTAGGTCAACGCCGTTCATCACCCACTGTGTCGCCCGGAAGTGTCGAAGGCCATGAATGCCAACCCATTCCAGCCCAGCAGCTTTCTTGCCCTTGGCGAAAGTCTCCTTCGGGCTCTTCCAGGGTGTTCTGTCTGACTTCAGAAACACCCAAGGCACCCCCACAATCCTGTCGAGTTTTGCCAACCAACTAAGCGCATATTGAGTCAACGGTACATAGCGAATCTTTCCACTCTTAGTCGGCCATTCCACCGCAAGAAGTTTCTGCTTGGTATTGATGTGTGACCACTGGAGCCTCAACCCTTCAGACTTTCTAAGCGCAGTCTCCCCAAGAATTGCAACATAGGCTCCGATTACCAAGTCTTCCTGCGCCATACACTTAACCAGGTGTCTTTCTTCTTCCAGTGTCATCACTCGCAGAGCCTTTTGGGGTTCCGGCAGAAGCGAGAATCGGATGAGTGGGTGAGATTCAATAAGTCCCTTGTCCAACGCAAAGGTCATCATGTTCTTTAAAACAGCCAGTCCCCTATTTACTGTTGCCGGGGAAACTTCCTTGGAACGTCTGGAAATAAATTCATATGCATGGGTCCGTCCAAACTCTTTGACGGGAACGTTGCCTAAAATCCTGGTGATGATCGAAAGGGCTTGTTTCTTGAAATCCGGCCTTCGGTTTTTTGTCTGGCAATGCTCTTCAAAGTAAATAGCAGCTAGTCCCTCTATCGTGGGGTTGTTTATCGGCGTGCTGCGCCTAGAGAGTTCTACTTTTAAGTCTCTCCAGGTCCCCATTGCAATACTTTCATTGATTCTCGCCAGGAGTTTTTTACCTACTGTCCTGTTGGGAACCACTCTTTTGAAACGAGTGCTGTCTGGCCATTGCTTTGTGACGTAGGTTCTCTTTTTTCCCCGACGATCCCGCCACTCATTAACTCCCATTGG
>JALLOM010000173.1 GCA_027717865.1 Acidobacteria bacterium AH-259-O06
AACCTTTCGTCCTGAGAGCAAAGTAAA
This sequence comes from Acidobacteria bacterium AH-259-O06, assembly GCA_027717865.1. Taxonomy (GTDB): domain Bacteria; phylum Acidobacteriota; class UBA6911; order RPQK01; family JADFOI01; genus JALLOL01. The sequence continues at coordinate 28 of JALLOM010000173.1, forward strand.
AGAATGAAGGCAGAGTGTATAGATTACCGACAGCTCCCCGGACAAAATCCTCTTTTTCTGGAGTATCTTTATCAATATGACAGAGTCAGTTCTCTCTATTCTTGTCCGGTGCACTTCAACCTTGAGCATCTAAAAAGCCGCGCCGACTCGGTTCTAAGAAATCCACCTCCCTATCCTCGTGACCAACTCGTTCAACTGTTGACTGAATTCAACCGAAGAGTAGGGGCCGGCGAACAGGTTTTCCGAAATCTTGAGAAGTTAAAGTCACCCATGACACTAGCGGTGGTCACGGGTCATCAGCTGGGATTTTTCGGGGGTCCAGCTTTTGCCGTTTATAAAGCGATCACGGCTGTTCGCTTGGCTCAAATTTTGGAAGAGGAAGGTTATTCGGCGGTTCCTGTTTTTTGGTTGGCATCTGATGACTCTGATTTCCAAGAAGTTCGCTCTGCGTCTTTTTTCAGTAATGAGGGGGCTCTGTTTTCGGTAAGTTATCCGGGGCCGAGGAAGAACGATGCACGCATGGTAGGAACGGTTTCTTTAGGTGCTGTCGGTGAGTGTCTACATCGTTTGGAAAAGCGGGGCCCTGAGGGAGAATTCCATGCGCAAGTACTCAAAATGCTCCAAGAAACTTACACCCGTACAAGAAGCTTTCAAGAAGGGTTGGGATCATGGTTGGCCTATCTCTTTGGCTCCCACGGTCTAATTCTCTTTGATGCACTGCTTTCGGGATACAGGGCAGCTGTCCCATCTTTGTTCGCTGTGGCTATCGAGAAACGCCGTGCAATAGTGGAGGCTTTGCAGGAAAGAGCCGAAATACTCAAAGAGAAGGGATTTCATCCTCAGGTTCGTGTCGAAGATTCAGAGAGTTTGATTTTCTGGATGGCAGGTCAAAAGCGATACAAATTGGAGTACGCAGAGCAAGGATATTCGAACAAGAGGCGTCAATCGCTGAAATTTAGCCAACGGCAATTGCTGAATGAGCTTGACAGCGGAGTGGAGAATTTAGGACCCAATGTTCTCTTGAGACCCATACTTCAGGACCATCTGTTACCCACCGTCGTTTATGTGGGTGGTCCCTCGGAAGTCGCTTATTTCGCGCAAGTGAACGCCATTAGTCCTTTTTGGAACATGGAAATGGCGGTCTTTCCGAGAGTAGGGATTACCGTGGTAGATCGAAAAGCTCAGCGGCTGCTCAAGAAGTATGAATTGCAGGTTTCGGATGTTTTGAATTTGACGCCCGAGGAGGTCATTCAAAACGTTGTACAAAAGACTGAATCCACGCAGATTGTGCACAGATTTGACCGTCTGCAGGGTGATCTTGAATCTGACTTAGAGTCGCTGCGAGCAGACATTGGAAGAACTGATCCGACAGTGGCAGGGATGTTGGAGGGTGCGCAGAGAAAGATTCTTTACCAGATGGAGAAGGTACAAAAAAGATTTGTGGCCAATCACTGGAACCGTAGGGCTGATTTTGGCCATCATCTGGACTACTTGCATTCTCGCCTTTATCCAAATGCGAAGCTTCAGGAACGTGTTATTAACTTCAATCAGTTCCTAGGCGAGGAGGGTCCACATTTCATTGAACGTTTAATGGGCGTAGTAAACCCTTTCTGTGCCAGTCACCAGGTGATTTACTTGTGAAATGAGGGGGTTCAGACCTTGAGTTTTTTGTTTTTGGGATTTTCAGATATGTGCAAATTCTCGCCCAAAAACGAAAAACTCAAGGTCTGACCCCATTCCCTTGCGACCTGAGAGCAAGAAATGAATCTTCTCTAAACAAACGGGAACTGGACTTTTGGGACAAGGGTGATTAGAAAATGTTTTATCGCCAGTATCGCCTCTATTCCAACTTACTGTTAGCTGCCGATATTCTAGCCGGCCTCTTTGGGCTCTATTTTGCTTACTACTTACGATACCATCTGGTCCGATTTGCGCCGCTTGAGATCAGCCGTTTTTTCAATCCAGAGCTTCTCCCTGTTCGGGAATATCTTTTCTACTATCTAGTCTTTGTACCTTTCTGGGTTTTTCTTTTGATGTTGACCCAGCGCTATTTTGAAGTCATGCGCTTGCCCATAAGACAACAGGCATTTCGTGTTTTGCAGTTTACCCTAGCTGCTGGATTCTTAATGGGCTTCCTTACTTACAGTTTCAAGCTACTGATCAGCCGGCCAGTCTTTTTTATCTTTTTGGGCCTTACAGGCGCAATTCTCGTGCTCAATCGGGTCATCCTGCACTGGGTTCTGCGCAGCCGCAACATCAACGAACACAATCAAATCAAGATTCTAATCGCCGGCACGGATGCGCGAGCGAGACGCGTTGGCAAATTGCTGGAAGGTTACGAGATTTGGGGCTACCATGTCGTGGGTTATCTGACAACCGAGGAAAACGAGAGAACTGCATCGGGCCTAAAAATCCTGGGCCCTCTCAAAGAGTTACCTGAGTTGTTGCAGGAACAGGTCGTGGCGGACGAGATCATCTTTGTTGGTTCCCACAAGAGAGGTGTGGAAAAGTTTGAGGAGATGGTCAGAGTTTGTGAGGAATTGGGTGTCCGAACTCGGGTCGCAGCTAACTTTTTTCCTACCGCTACCTCCAAAGTTTCACTGGAGTTTCTGGAGAATTTACCTTTGATCACGTTTTCGACCGTTCCCGATCACACCATTGCCATCATCGCCAAGCGAGCAGTCGATTTTCTGCTGGCGGTGATGCTCTTGGTCGTTTTTTCTCCCGTACTGCTGATTACGGTGGCTCTAATTAAATTTACTTCTCCTGGTCCAGTATTTTACAGACAGGTTCGATGTGGTCTGTACGGGCGCAAGTTCAAGCTCGTCAAGTTTCGAACGATGATCCAAGGTGCCGAAGATCAGTTGTGGGAGATTAAGCATCTGAACGAAATGAGCGGTCCCGTTTTTAAGATGAGAAATGATCCTCGCGTCACAACTTTGGGGCGTTTTTTGAGGAAATTCAGTGTTGACGAGCTACCCCAGCTTTGGAATGTCATTAAGGGAGAAATGAGCGTTGTTGGTCCTCGGGCACCGCGGCCGGAGGAGGTACAATACTACGCCACAAAACAGAGACGCCGGCTGAGTGTAAAGCCAGGAATCACCTGCTTGTGGCAGGTTTCTGGCCGCAGCGACATAGACTTCAACAAGTGGATGGAACTGGATCTTCAGTACATCGACACCTGGTCATTCTGGTTGGATGTTCAGATCATGTTGAAGACCATCCCTGCGGTCTTCACCGGTCGAGGAGCACGCTGACCGGCTGACCAACTGACAGCTGACAGAAGCGAGAATCCAGAAGCCAGAATTCAGAATCCAGAATTCAGAAGTGAATGCAACTGATTGAGGGAGTGGAAAGAACAAGAGAACAAAAGAGCAAAAGAGCCGACAACTGACAGCTGACCAGCTGACCGCCTGACCCTTTGGTAGATCGGTTTGGAAGCCGGTCAGGACGTCCCACTTCTGAATTCTGGATTCTGAATTCTGGCTTCTGGATTCTCACTTCTGTCAGTTGTCAGCTGTCTGTAGGTTGTCAGCCGGTCAGCTGGTCAGCAGGTTCCCGGGGAATCAGCTGATCCTTGTACTGTAGCTGATAGAGTTTGTAGTAAATTCCCCGCTTCTTGAGGAGCTCCTGATGGGATCCCTTCTCCTGAATTTCGCCTTTGTGCAGAACAATAATGCGATCGCAGTTTTGGATCGTCGAAAGTCGGTGCGCAATGATCAAACACGTGCGATCCTTCATCAATTGATTCAGTGCATCTTGGATCAGGAGCTCGGTTTCGGTGTCGACCGAGGAGGTGGCTTCGTCCAGGACAAGGATTTTTGGATCGTGTGCCAGAGCGCGCGCAAAAGCCAGAAGCTGCCTCTGACCCACGGAGAGGCCAACCCCCCTTTCGGCCAAAGGGGTGGCGTACCCTTCCGCGAGATCTTGAACGAATCGATGAGCGTGGACTTGTCGGGCAGCCTCCTCCACTTTTTGTTTGCTAATCGGTTTTCCCCAGAGACGAACGTTCTCTTCTATGCTGCCTCTAAAGAGGAAGACGTCTTGAAGCACCACGGCAATTGACTCTCGCAGCAAACCGAGATCTAGGTCTTGAATATCAACCCCATCAATAAGGATGTCTCCCGTGTGTCCGCCGTAGAATCGACAGAGCAGATTGATGAGGGTGGATTTACCTGCCCCTGTCGCGCCAACGATGGCCACTTTTTCTCCTGGAATCACTGTCAGATCAATAGCGTCCAAGACTGGAGTGTCTTCCTTATAAGCAAAAGAAACGTTTTTGAATTCGATTTTGCCTTTTATTTCTTGCAGTCTGACGGGCTGTGCGGGGGGAATAATCTCCGGTTTAGTATCGAGAAGTCTGAAAATACGCTCCGAGCTCGCCATCGCACTCTGCAGGATGTTGAACTTTTCACTGAGGTCGCTGATGGGCTTATAGAACCGCTCTGAGTACTGGATAAAGGCCACCAATGAACCGAGGGTGAGAACCTGCCCTAGAACCTGATTTCCGCCATACCAAAGGATCAGAGCGGTGGCAAGAGCACCGATCATGCTGACGACCGGGTAAAAGACTGCATAGTAGGAAATGGATTGGAGATTGGCCCGCAGATGCTCTGAGTTCCTCTCGTCGAATTCATGAAATTTCCGTTTCTCCTCAACAAAGATCTGCACGACTGACATTCCTGTGATGTTTTCCTGCAAAAAAGCATTGATCTTAGCCACACAGCTGCGCACCCAACGATAGGAGCCGCGCACCTTGATCTTGAAGATCATGGTCGCGATGAACAGGAGCGGGATGACGGAAAAGCATACCAGGGCGAGTTTCCAGTTCAGCCAAAGCATGACAAGCACAATGCCGGCCAGAGAAAAAATATCACCGAATATGCTGACAACACCGGCGGTGAAAAGCTCATTGAGAACGTCTACGTCGGTAGTCATTCGGGTGATCAGACGACCAATTGGATTTCGATCGAAATATGCCATGTCAAGCTTCTGGATGTGGGCGAAGATCTGCATACGAAGGTCATACATGATTCTTTGCCCAGTCCAGTTCATCAAATAAGTCTGGGCAAAGGAAACAGCGAATTGAAACAGCAGGACGAGTAAGAAAAGGAGGGCGATGTGGGCGAGACCGCCGCCGTCTCCGGTGCTGATGTATTGATCTATGGCAACTTTGGTGAGGTAAGGTGGGACCAGCTGAAGTCCAGAGACCAGCAGTAGCAAAAAGATAGAAGTGGCGACAGTCCAGCGGTAAGGGTACAGATACTTGAGCAGACGCCGGGCCAGTCGGCTGTCATAAGCCTTTCCCAGGATGTCTTCTTCGTGATAATGATTCATTCCACTCCCAGTTCTTCTTTCAGCAATTGTTTCTCATAAAGGTTGGCGTAGTGTCCTTCCGCATTGAGAAGATCTTCATGCGTTCCCCGTTCGACGATCTCTCCGTTTTCCATGACCAGGATCTGATCAGCCATCTTGATGGTGGAAATCCGGTGGGAAATCAAGATGACAGTCCGATCCGAGATTTCTCTCGAAAGCCTCTTCAGAATTTTTTCTTCAGTATGAGTATCGACACTTGAAAGGGCATCATCGAGAATGAGGATTCTCGGATTGATTAGAAGCGCTCGACTGATGGCAATGCGCTGTTTCTGCCCTCCCGATAGGGTGACGCCGCGTTCCCCCACGAAAGTCTCAAACTTACGGGGAAAGTCCTGAATGTCAGGCCAAACATTACTTATTTTCGAAGCTTCTTCGATTGACCTGAAGTCGGCATCGGGTTTTCCAAAGGCAATGTTTTCACCGATCTTTTCAGAGAAAAGAAACGTTTCTTGGGGAACATAGCCGATGCTCTTCCGCAGGCTCTGCAGAGGGATATCGTTGATGTCAATGCCGTCGATGAAGATGCTCGCTCTGGGAACACGATAGAGACGACACAGCAGGTTGACCAAGGTTGATTTTCCACTCCCCGTATTTCCTACTATGGCTAAGGTGTGTCCGGAGCGAACCTCGAAATCGATATTCTTGAGGACGGCAACTCCATTGTAAGAAAAGGTAAGATTGTTGACCTGAACGTTTCCCCTTAATTCGGAGACGGGAAGTGGACGCTCATCTCTGATTTCCGGCTGGGAATGCAAAATTTGGTTGATGCGACCCATCGAAGCCGAGCCACGCTCGAAAATGTTAATCACCCATCCCAGGGCGATTGTGGGCCAGGTGAGCATGGCCAAGTAGGCCATGAAAGCCACAAAGTCGCCGAGCGTAATGGAGCCTTCAATCACCTGATGTCCGCCGTACCACAGGAGCCCAACTGAGGAGAGTCCCAGCAGAAAAGACAGCAAAGGGCTGAACATTCCCCAGATTCTTATCAATGAAAGACTTCTGCTTAAGTAAACATCGTTGGCCTGTTGAAAACGCAGGACGAATGCCTTTTCTTGATTGTAGGCCTTTACCACACGAATGCCCGAGACGTTCTCCTGGGCCAAAGTGGTGATCGCTGCGAACTGTTCCTGAATCTTCTCGAATCGTTGATGGATTTGCTTGCCAAAGTACTTGACGCAATAGCTCACAACCAGAAGAGGAGTTAGGGTTAAAATTGCGAGCCTTGCATCAATTCTCACCAGAATACCGATGGTTAGAAGGGCGATAAACAGGGTGTTTATGGAATACATGATCCCGGGGCCAAGCACCATTCGCACGGCACTAAGATCATTCGTCGCCCGGGACATAATGTCTCCGGTAGTGCTGCGTTGATAGAAGGTTGGGGACAGGGATTGAAGATGGGCAAACAAATCATTTCGAAGATCGTACTCGATATTTCTTGAGACACCGATCAGGATCCGTCGCATTAGAAAGCGAAACAGACCTTCGACGAGGCTAACCGCGATAATCAAAACGGAGTAATAAAGCAGAATATCGCGGCTAATTTCCACGTAGAGATGATCGATGGCGTTTCGCAGAATCCAAGGTGAGATGACTGCGGCGATATTAGTCAGCAACACCATGAGTGCGCCGATGACAATCGGTCTTTTGTACTTCCTGAGATAAGGGATCAGACTCAAGAGGTGCTGTTTACGTGGGTCCAGTT
>JALLOM010000174.1 GCA_027717865.1 Acidobacteria bacterium AH-259-O06
CTACTGCGGTTTAGAGTCCCCGCTCTGCGGGCGAACGTGACGACAAATCACGGGCATGGATTTGGCCCTCGACACCAGGAAAGCTACGTGAAATGGGAAGGTACGAAGGGTGCGATCAAGGTGAAGAATGGTTTCCACATCGTTACTTACCGGTCCCTCTGAGTAACTTCCCTTGATCCCGATACGATGAGCCGCGCCTCGACCGGAGGGATTCGATAGGGAACTTTCTCCTTATCGTATCCCGTAAGCGTTGAGGAAGAGTTGAGTTCGATCGTATAGTCCCCGGGAACGGCAGATGGCCGAGCCTCACAGGTGAGTCGGAATTCCTCCTCTTCGGTTGCAACCTCAGTCGGTAGACAAGAGAGCCCCGGCGGGAGGTTTTCCGCCTTTATTGTCACAGGTTGGAGGAAAGCTGGATCCCTTTGGACTTTACCTATCAATTCTGCCTGACCGCCAAGATGGATCGTAACACCCTCCGATGGAACTACGATTTCGTAGCCTTGCACCACCTCGACGCTCATAGCTGAAGAATAGATCTGCTGCTTACTGCCCTTGATGTTCAATTGGGCAGTTAGTACCACGTTGAATTTGTTAGCCGGCGTACCCTCCCTGGTGGATATAGTGAACACGCCTTTTTTCACATACTTTGCATCTGGGTCACGCCGCTTTATAAGGATTTCGTAAGCTCCAGGGGCGCTAATCCCAATTTGCTTGGGCGGTTGGATATTGGGGTTGTCCGATATGAAGCGCCAACTGAAATCGTATTGAACACCTTTGACGAGGTGAACTTGGCGGGGACCTTCAACGATTAATTTAGCGGGAATCTCTTGGGCCACCATCATGGGCAGCTCGAGGCCTAACCAGGGAGCGACGAACGGTTTTTGCCGGTCGCGGAGGGCGGCATCCTGGAATCCAGTACCGCCAAGAACCGCGGTTACGAGTCCTGGACCCCTTGCCCGCCGCCGGATCACCGTACCCTCCTCCAACACGGCTTCCCCCCAGACGGATAACTCACTTATTCTCGGCCTTGCTCCCTCTTTGGCGGTAATCGTGAGAACACCCAGCCGAGAAACTTGTAGGCTTTCCAGATAATCTGGCTCAGGAGGAATAATACCTCCTTCGACAAGCAGATCCTCGCCCGGGTCCTGAATGCTCAATTGGATCGATCCTCTGTAACCACGACGATCGGCGGTAACCGTGACGAAAGCCGTCCCTCCATCGGGAACATTGACATAGGGTGTAGACAGGGTGAGAGTAAAGTCGGGCGGCTGTTTCCTGACCAATAAACGGTAGTTGAAGAGTGGGCCGCCACCCTGCACCAGATCTTCCACTGTCAGGAGGACCTCATTTACCCCTTGAGGAACCTCAATGTTGAGGTAGGGATCTGAACTGGTGAGGCCAGGTGCAACCAGGGCAAAAAGATCTGGGTCAGGAATGTCATCCCCAGCTGAGCCCAACTTGTTGCCCTTCTCATCGTAGGCAGTCAGCACTCCGAAAAGTCGTGATGTCCCCAGCTCGGTCGCCTTCAGTTCTACCAACCAGTTCTCTCCGGGATTTACCGCAAGATTGTATCGATCGACCTCCTCCGGCCTTGAGATTCGCCCATTAACGACTGTCGAGGGTTTCAGATGAACTGCCTTCCCGCCTGCTGGCTCCAAGATTTCCGGCAAATCGCCTACTGCGAATGCGAAGGGAAGACTACCGGGAGCTCCAGGCACTGAAATCATCGCAAAATCATCCTTGCTATCCACCTTGCTCAGATCCACTAGGACTTGGGTTAGCCTAGGCAGGTTGCCCCCAAATAGTTGTACCACTGTCTTCTTCCCCCTCTGCCCTCCTAGAGGGAACAAGCCATCCGCGTAAGTGAAGGAACCAATTTTCAATCGATAGAAATTGCGTTCCTGCTCACTGAACCGGGCGTCATGAATCAGAACGTAATACTCCCCCTCCGCTGGAAAGGACACATCCAACCGACAATCGAGTCCCAGGCCAGGGGTGTCGTTACTCACCGCAATCGGCTTGTGCTGGAAATCGAGCAGCTGAATCACCGGGTCTAAGGCGGAACCAGCTCGGCGCGCCTCTACCTCCAACACCAGCCGCTCATCCTTCTTCGCCTGAAAGCGATAGATGTCCCGATCCGGGCCGCGCAGCGTACCATTCACAGTCACCGGGATCGCTAGGAATTGGCTTTCTGCGAAAGAATTATTCATGGCTTTTGGGACAGTCCCCTCCGACTCTTTTTCTGCTACTTCGGGAAACACACCCACACTGAAAAGTAGGATGTTGGATAGCCCCTCCGGAGTACTGATCCGGATCGGATATAAACCAACTGGAACATCGGCACTCAGCTCGACCAGGAATGGTAGTTCCTCATCTTTTCCCATAAGCTTGGGCGAAATCAGGGGTGTGAATGAAGCCGGGAGCGTTGAAATAATCTTCGAGGCCTGCCCAAGGTCGCGGCCAACAAGAGTCAAAGCGAAAGGCTTGCCGCGCTTTGTTCCCCAAGGCCGCAATTCCTTCAGGAAGGGGCTACCGGCTAGAGCGGGACAATTGAGGAGGACCATAAATACTAAGAGTCGAGCCCCCATAACCGGCAGAAATGACAAAGGGTTGATTATGTTATTATTATATGATTTGGCCAAGGCAGATTATCCTCCCTAATCTGAGGAAGTCAATTTCTTGTTCATCGGAAGATGTCCCGGAAGTAGCTGGTCTCGTCTGAGGTTCCGTGCAAATACCAGTCCGGATACCACCCCATCGCTTCCACCCTCCGGAATTCACGCCTTCTTATTTCGCCTGCTTGGTGACTTGAGCCTGTAGAATTTCTAAGGCCTTGAGTGCCTCTCCATCATTTGGGTTCAGTTTCAGGGCGAGGCGCAGTTCTCGCTCTCCATTTTCTACATCTCCCTGGCGGCAATAAATCAGTCCCAGGTTTCTGTGGAGAGTGGCTCGCTGAGAGCATTCACCACAGAGTTCCAAAGCTTCCTGGAGCTGCGCTGAAGCATGGGACCAATCACGGGCATTGGCCGCTTCCACGGCCATGTTGTTTAGTACCTGGACCCGATCAGTCAGCTGCCGTCTTTTTTGCGTTGCCAGATACCGATCCACATACCGACTCCTTTCCGGGTCGGATTCGGGGAGGTTGCGTGACAAATTGTAAAGAGCCTGCAAGTGGTCGGGATTGAATTCCACGGCTCTCTTCCAGTGCTTCATGGCCACTTCTGTTTTTCCCACGCGAAATAGATTCTGTCCTAAGAGGTAAAGGGCATTTGGATTGTTGGGTTCAACAGCAATCAGCCTTTCCAAAAGCTCGGTCGAGCGGGACTTCTTGTTAGCCTGCTTTTCCACGCGGGCCAGCAAATATAGAGCAGCCGGGTAGTGGGGCCAAAGGCTGCTAAATTACTATGCGAGTATACCATGCACCACTTCACCGTGAACATCGGTGAGGCGCATGTCACGGCCGCTAAACCGGTACGTCAGTCTGTTGTGATCTATCCCCAGTAGGTGCAGTATCGTTGCATGCAAATCGTGCACTTCCACTTTATTTTCTACAGCGAAATAGCCGTAATCATCGGTTGACCCGTAAATCGTGCCACCCTTTATACCTCCACCGGCCATCCACATACTGAATCCATAGGGATTGTGATCACGTCCTCCGAAGGTGCCCTGAGCCATGGGAGTCCTGCCGAATTCCCCACCCCATAGTACGAGGGTATCGTCCAATAATCCTCGAGATTTCAGGTCCTTTAACAATCCTGCGATGGGTTTATCAGTCGCCACGGCGTTGATCAAATGGCCTTTTTCCAAATTAGTGTGCTGATCCCAGCTACCGAAGCCTTCGTGAGAAGAGGTTAAAAGCTCAACGAACCGGACGCCTCGTTCAACCAGCCGGCGTGCCAGCAAGCACTGCCGGCCAAAGGTTTCCGTTGTCTTGTCATTGAGCCCGTACAACTCCATTGTTGCTTTTGACTCTCCCCTCAGATCCATTAGATTCGGCACGGCCCCTTGCATGCGGAAAGCCAATTCATAATTGGCAATGGCAGCTTCCAATTTGTCATCGCCACCGGCCCTCTCGAGGAATTCTTCATCCAGCTGTCGCATGAGGGAGAACTTACCTTTCTGCAACTCCTCCCTCTCTTCTGTCCGCTTTATATTCGCGACCGGATGATCACCCTGACGAAAGAAAGACGCCTGGTAGGTGGCGGACAGAAACCCGCTGTGAAAGATATCTCGGCCCCCGGGTGGGATCATTCCGCTGTCAAGCACGATAAAGCCGGGCAGATCCTGGGATTCGCTGCCCAGACCGTAAGTTACCCAGGCACCGAGGCTGGGCCAACCCTGCTGACTGCGCCCGGAGTGCATGAAGTAATTGGCCGCCGAATGCTCCGGGAAGTTTGACACCATGGAGCGAATAATCGCCATGTCATCCACGCAAGTCGCAATATGGGGGAAAAGATCGCTGACGGGGACGCCACTTTCGCCATAATTCTTAAAGCCCCAGGGAGATTTCATTACATTCCCAATGGTGTTGAATTGTGTAGGGGGAACCTTCATCTTAATTGGTTGCCCATTTTCCGCCGCCAGCTGAGGTTTGGGGTCAAAAGTGTCCACTTGAGAAGGACCGCCTGACATGAAAAGAAAGATGACATTTTTGGCCCTGGCCTTGTGGTGACCGGACCGGGGCCTCATTGGATTCTTGCCCCACGAACTATATGTGGTGGAGCCCGCAAAAGAAGGATCAGCCAGTAGCGCCGTCAACGCCAAGCCTCCAAAGCCATGGGCGCAGCGTGCCAACATCTCACGCCGTGACAGCGCCGGTTTCATAAAATGTCTACAGAGCATAAGCGTGATCTCCTACCGGACGAAGATAAATTCCTTCGCATTGAAAAGGACATGACATAAATCGGCCCAGACCCTACGCTCATTTTCATCACCATATCGCTTCCCTTGATCAGCCAGAAAATCAAGTGCTGCTGGGAGCTCTGCATTGTCCGGGGGTCGAGCAAATGCCTGTACAAACATCTTCCGGATCCGCTCGGTTGGTTCCTTCTCTTTGTCGCTTAGAACTTGGTTTGCCCAGAACTCCGCCTGTTTCGCAACAAATTCATTATTCATCATAACCAGGGCCTGAGCCGGCACACTGGAGACATCCCGTCGGCCTATTGCAAAGGTCGGTTGCGGGTAATCGAACGCCAGGAACATCGGGGTCAGGAAATTTCGGCGGACGTTGATATAAATGCTTCGTCGCCCATCACCATCCAGGGGACCGGACTTTCCCGGCTTACCTTTCCCATCCATGAATGATGTCAAGTGCACTTTGACACTGGGTCCGTAAAGTTTCTTATCCAACCTGCCGGCGACAGCCAGGATCGCGTCCCGAATGATTTCCGCCTCCAGCCGGCGAATAGGCATATGGTGCAACAGTTTATTGAGAGGATCGATCCTCTCGACCCCCCCACGGCGTTTGCTCGACATCTGATAGGTGTTGGAAAGCACCATCAGGCGATCCATCTGCTTAATTGACCAGCCCCGTTTCACGAATTCTGTAGACAAGTAGTCTAGTAATTCTGCATGAGTCGGTTTCTCTCCCATAATCCCAAAGTTGTCTACACTGCGAACAATCCCCTCTCCGAAGTGATGTTTCCAGATTCGGTTGACCATCACACGGGGTAAGAGGGGATTGGAAGGGTCGACCATTCTCCTGGCCAAATCCAAACGTCCACTGCCTTGCGAAACGATCGGCTGCTGACTGCCGGAAATCACTTCCAGGAATCGACGAGGTACTTCCTCCCCAAGGTTTTTGTGACTTCCGCGCACATGAATTCGCGTGTTTTGGGGTACATCGTCCATCGTCACCATTGCGAACATTGGTTCGGCCAGACTTTGCTCGAGCCGGTCCCGTTTGTTGACCAGCTCGGGAAACTTCTGTTTCTCCCCATCAGTCAGGTTTGTCGTGATCTCTTTAAGTGACCCGAAATAGCTGCCCGTTGCCATCAGCCACGCCATTAAGCGTTGTCCTGAAGAGTCATCACTTCCGTTCTGGTGATCCGTTTGCCACTGTTGCAGGGCACCGTTGTAAAAATCTTGATACATTTGAGCTAAATCCTCGAGAGACCGCAATTCTGGCCTGGTGAGGAGGTCAAGAATCAGGAGGCGAAGACGTTCTTGTTTTTTGGATACGGGGCGTTGTGGCGGTTCGGGCTTATCCGAAAAGAGAATCTGATCCACGACGACATGTCCACTCGGATCGTGGTCCAGGATTTCGATGTAGGTGAATTTGTCCATGTACTCCGGCAAGTCAACTTTGAACCATACGAAACGATCTGCTGTAAAAGGTCCGTGGGAATGCGGATAAGCCCTAAACTCATCCGATACCAGGTTCAGGCCCACGTTTCCAGTGCCGGCCATGCGAATATGGACGTAGGGCTTTTCACTTAAAAAGATAGGGGAAATCATGCTGCCCTGTAATCGATCCGACTCTCGCCCGCTGTCCGCATACCCCCTTCCGGGATCACCACTGAGCTGATTGCCCATCAGAACTTCGTAAGGAGACGCAGCATATCGACAGGGACCTGAACCAAAGGCTTGCCCGGTGACCGTCCAACCCTCATAGTTTGTGTTGAGGAAGTCCTCGTAGACTATATAGTCATCCTCTTCTGCTGCTATATGCTTGCCCTCTTCCGGCGGTGGAGTTGATTGAGCCTGCAGTTTTTTGCCCAATTCTTCTACCCGTTTGAGGAATGCTTCGGACGAGACTGTGAGTGGCTGCGACGAAAGCACCGCCCAAGGGTACAACGGTGAGTTAGGATCTGCCCGAGCGATGCGTAGTGAGTCCACCCAGTGCTTCAGTATGGACGCATCGAGCTTTTCCTTGGCCGCCACTGGTCCAATAAGTTCCACATAGGGGTCTTTCCTAAAAACAATGTCGTCGACAAAGATGTGTCCCCAGTCAGCGGCCGGGAGATTCCCTCGCGGCGGCGCCGGACGGTGACTTGCGTTAGCATCGTCAATGATTTCAAGGGTGGCTTTCTGGCCGAAATATTCGAAGACATCCCAGTGCTTCCGGTTCAAATTGTCACTATTGTCACCCGTAGCCGTACGC
>JALLOM010000175.1 GCA_027717865.1 Acidobacteria bacterium AH-259-O06
TGCCCACGGGGAAGTGATTTTCTTTACCAAAAACTGCCTCAGGATGCTGGGTGTGTGAAGGAGGTCCTGATCGGCTCAGTGAACGCGAGTGCAATCAGTACGATCCAGCCGAGCTTCGGCTGTGCCACTTCTCGAGCAACTGTCCGGCCACTTTGTCCCCTGTTCGGGCGGCCCAACTCTTCAAGCGGTCCTCCAGTTTGCCGACCTCGGCCGAGTCTTTCATAGCTTCCCAGCGGTTCTTGAGTTCATCCGGATCGTGGATCATATCGTAGAGTTCTGGGGCGCGTACCGTAGAGAGGATGAGTTTCCATCTTCGATCCCTCACGCAGCGTTCCAGCCCCTTGTCGGGCTGATAGGGATAAGGAGTGTTCTCGATGAACACAGCGTCCCGTCCCCGTGTGGCAGTGCTCCTGGCCATTCCGCTGAGGTCCTGCCCTCCCAAACCTGCGGGTGGTTTCTGGCCGAGAAGGCTCATGATGGTAGGCACCAGATCCACCGAACTGATCATCTCGGTTGTGCTCCGGTTCTTCGGAATCACGCCAGGCATTCGCATGAGCAGAGGAATCCGGGAGGCGGTGTCATAGCATAGTCGTTTCGAGTGATCGTTCCAGCGATGATCGAACAAATGCCCATGCTCGCTGGTGAAGACCACCAGCGTATTTTCAGCAACACCGAGCTCATCCAGCGTGGCGAGCAGTCTCCCCACCTGCTGGTCGACCTTCGTGCACATGCCGTAGTAGATGCGCCGTCTGCGGTCCTTGGGAAAGAGGTCCCGATACATCTCTTCGTACTTCTTGGGTACGGAATAGGGTGGATGGGGCGGGTAATAGGCGAGGAACGCATAGAACGGCGTGTCGCGGTTCTCCTTGATAAAGGCAATGGCATCGTCGGTGATGACGTCCACGGCGTAGCGGCGGTCGTTGTCTTTACCGGCGAAGTAATGATTGGAACCCCGGCCGTCTCTCGGGTAGCCGGGAAAAGTCGTGAACCCCTGAGCGTCCCGCCGGTCGAGATGCCATTTGCCGAAGTAGCCGCAATCGTAGCCCAGCCGGCTGAGCATTTCGCTCATGGTCAGCGCCTGCGGAGGAAGAGGCACATTGTTTTCCACAACTCCGTGCGAATGAGGATACAAGCCCGTCAAGATCGATGCCCGATTCGGTGAACAAACCGGCTGAGCGACATACGCTCGGTCAAACCGGATCCCGTCGCGAGCAAGCTTGTCAAGGTGTGGGGTCTGTATTCCCGGCATGCCGTATGCGCCGACGCCGTCCTGCCGGTGCTGATCGGTCAGAATGAACAGGATGTTGGGCTGTCTCGGATGTTCAACTGAAGCGACCGCAACCGAGAGCAACATCGCGCTGGCTGCAATGATGGTCAAAAGGCGTTTCACGATTGCGCTCTCCTTGATTCACCCTTCTCGGGGCTGGGAGCCATAAGATTGTGAACTTGTGGATGCACAGGGCAAAAGGCAATCACCACGATCAATGGATCCTTACGCTTCATCCCCCGCCCGCGCGAATTCACTGAAAAGAAATGGCACGCCCGGCAGGATTCGAACCTGCGGCCTTTGGCTCCGGAGGCCAACGCTCTATCCAGCTGAGCTACGGGCGCAGCGAGCGGCGCTTACACGCCGCGAGCAATGGAGCAATAGATCAATAGAGCAATAGATCAAAGGGATAAAGCATCTACTTGTTCTATTGCTCTGCTGTTCGATTGCTCTGCGCGGAGCGCTTGTGGCGCGCCCGGCAGGATTCGAACCTGCGACCTACGGATTCGAAGTCCGAACCCCTGGGTTTCACAACCTTCCCAATTGTAACAGCTTATTGAAATAGCCGGCTTTCCGTTTAGTAGATTTTTGCCGATTTTCTCGATTTTGGCAGATCTTGGCTAGATCTATGAGGTGGGGAAAAGGGAGCACAACAACAGGGGGGATAAGCTTGTTTGTAGAATTCCAGTATGATAGAAGAAGCCGAAGTCAAATGTGACTATGGTTTGGAAAAAGCGTCGGCGCGAGTCCAAGTACACACGCAAACATCAGTTCATCGATAAGAAGCAACAACTTCGCTTTGCAGTGGTTATCGTCCTTCTTGCCTGGTTTTTCCATCTCTGTTTCTTGGGTCTGGCACTTTCCCCTGCCTATGGGCCGTTCTTGATTGGTGAGGACGCAGAGGATGTTCAGCCCATGCTGTGGAACTTTGTCGTTTTCTGCTTAAATCACTGGTGGATTGTGCTGATTTCTCTTGCTTATATCGGTTCTTGCAGTCTGTTGCTGAGTCATCTAATTTTTGGTCCAATGCGCAGGTTTGAAAATGTCCTTGTGCAGAAGAAGGAGAATCCTACGGAACCGGTGCGTTGCAACTTGCGGCGGGCCGATTACTTCCACAAGTTTTCCAAGCTCTTGGAAGAGGTTTTGAACGGGCTTGACGCCATGGAAGGCCCGGCTCAGATAGGCCAGGGAAAAGGCGCGGGAGCTGAGAAGCCTGACCCCATTGACTCCAAATCAACCTAACCCGCATTATTCACAAATTCTCTACTGCAGCGACCAAATCATCCGCCGATGCAGTAGAGTCGCTCTGAGAAATACGGGTTAAGCTTGCCAGTAGCGGGTTAGATTTCCAACAACCGGCCCAGGGCTTCCATCACCTTGGGATCAAACTTCCCTCTCTCCGTATCCCTTTCCATCTCTGCGAAAGCGGCGCGGTAGTCCCATCGATCTCGGTAGGGGCGCCAGGACGTGAGCCCATCATAGGTATCTGCCACAGCGACTATACGAGCACCCAGCCGTATTTCCCCACCCGAAAGACCGGTCGGGTAGCCCGAGCCATCGAATTTCTCGTGTGTGGCCTTGATGATTTTGAAAAGACCCTCATCCCGATGGCCCATTTTTTTCAAGACGTGGACCGATTCCAGGCTGTGTTTGGCGACTTCTTCCAACTCAGCCTTACTCAATCCCCCGGGCCGGTTGAGGAGATGGTGGGAGACAATCGCCTTTCCGACGTCCGCCAGATAGGCGGCCTGCAGAATTTCTACTTTCTCTAGATCGGTTAGGTCAAATGCTTCGGCCAGGGCGTAAGAGAGAAAGCCGACCACTCGGGAATGGCCGATTGACCCATCGGTTGCTTCCACAGGCAGAACAGTCTCTTCGGGGTACTCCAACACCTTCTCCACTTCCTCGTGATACCGCTCATAGAGCCACTGGGGAATTTTCTCCCTATCCATTAGAGGGTTCCTTAGATCCACGATCTCGTATAGTTGAAGCCCCTTTTTCCTTCCTCGAATAGAGACCGCATCTATTCCTTTCATCTTCAAAGTGGCGTCGGCATAAGCCAGCTTGATCTTATCGTCCTTGGGATCTATCTCAAGTACTTGCAGGAGCTGCTCATGGGCCTGCAGGATGTGATTGCCCTCCAAAAACAGTAACCCGACTTCTTTCATTAATTCCACATCGTCTGGGTTTTCGTCCAGAAGCTGAGAGTAATGGGCCATTTTCTTCACAAAGCCGGGATCTGCCGATTCACCGAAGGACAAAACAGTCTTTCTTCGCCCTTCGACAAAATAGCTGACCTGCTCGTAGGTCGAGGAGTCAACGGTGACGCTTCCAGGCGTGGACAGCTCCTGAATCCGCGCGGCCACGTTGACCGCGTCGCCAATAGCGGTGTAGGTCTGTCGTTGGCTGCCGATCATTCCAATGATGGGTTCTCCGGTGGCGATGCCGATGCGCATTTGCCAGGGAAACTTTCCATTTTTGCCAACTCGTTCTTGCATTTTGAGGCCGGCAATAACCGCTAGTAAGGCATGTCGTTCGTAATCGATGGGAGCCCCGAACTCGGCCATGATTCCGTCACCAAGATACTTGTCGATATGGCCGTGGTAATCCAAAAGCACTACTTCCATTTCCTGCAGCAACCAGTTGAGGTCGGTGATCACCACCTCTGGTTTTCTTTCCTCGGAGAACTGTGTGAAGTCTTTCACATCGGAGAAGAGAACACTGATTTTTCTTTTCTCCGTGCGAAGGCGTTTCTCAATGATTAGCTTGACGACAGAGTGATCCATGGTGGAGTAGAGGGCATCTTCCAGTTTCTTCTTCAGCTCCTCGATAGCCGCCTTTGATTTCTCGAGACTTTCGGTTCTCTCCGCCACCTTTTGTTCGAGATTCTCGGCGTAATCTTTAAGCTCCTTGTCAGTCGCTTCAATTTTGGCTTTTAAGCGCGTGGTCAGCTTTCCCACCATAGTCGCTGTCAGAATCAAAAAACTGGCCCAGGTAAGGATATTCATCCACAGGTCCCATTCCGTAAAGCTCGGCATGTAGGACTTGGCAAAGAGATAGGCGTAGATGGCCACCGTCAATGTACACAGGACGGCGCCCAGAACAGCTTTGCGGAGGCTCAGATAATAGGCTGCAAATAAGATCGGAATGAAATAGAAATTCAGAAAAGCTAGCTTGTGCTCGATCAAGTAATTGATGCTGGCGACACTGACCAGAATGACCAGAACAAAGGTCTGCTCAGAATTCTTAATGAGGTAATTTTTGAGATTCTCCATCAATCGCCGCTAGACGAGCCTTCAATTACGCCTGTTTGTTCAAGTAACTGATTCCTTGGTACAGTCCCACCCGGTCTCGTGAGTCTTGTAATCGGTATTGTCCAAGGCATGAACTGCTGGTGCGTAACCAGTAAAACCGCATCCGGTGTCGATGATGGGCGTCCGCGCTCCTTTACCGGGGCGCCCGCCTTATGGGATTAGAAGGGCAAAACTTTGTTCATCTCTCATATCGGCCTCCCACTAGCCTTTGAACGATGAAATTGACTCATTAGTAACAGCACGCGCTGTGCCACTTCTCAGGCGCCTTTGTTTAAAGGACGCAACTAAGTTGATATAACTATTTGTGAAACAATGGGTTATGGTCTCCACGGGAGTGAGTTTATAAGGTCGCGGTATTCCAATTCTGACCATTCAATGTCAAAGTTAGTTTACAGAAGATTCTCCCTCTGGAGTGATTAGTCTAATAATTGCAAGTAGTTAACGATTTTTGTGAGAGAAGTGTAAACGTGTAAATGGTCGTTGACATCCAGTCGGTATTCGTCCATCACAGGAGACAAGCGTGCTCGGTAAGACCATCAGCCATTACAAAATCCTTGAGAAGCTCGGCGAAGGTGGCATGGGAGAAGGCCAGGAAGCCCAAAAGCCTCTGTAGATCTTGAAGAAGTTCACCTGGTACGGTCTAACGGTGCCAGCCATCGGGTTATTGCAGAGAAGCTTGGCATTTCTCACTCCAAGGTCGGACAAAATCCTGAGAAATCACTCTTGACTAAGACGGGACGGTAGATCATGGTAAGCCAAGTGAAGAGGGAAGAGAGGCGCCGGTTCAAACGCTGGGAGATTTTAATCCCGTGCACAGTCGAATGGCAAGGGTCGTCAACCACGGGGCAAATCACCAATCTCTCCTTTGGTGGAGCATTGATCAAACAGGTGAATGCTGCCCCTCCCAAGGGCACTCCCGTCATTGTTACATTTGAAGTTAAGAAGGAACCGGTCGAGCTGGAAGGAAGACTGGCTGGCAGAATTGTCCACACTTTCAGGCAGTTCACAGAACGTGGGGATATCATCTGCTTTGGTGTGCAATTCGAGGAACCGGTAGAGGAAGTCAGGTCGAAGCTGATTCCGGTTTTCCAAACTTTTGTTGGCGAAGTCGATTGAGCTTCGGTGTGGTATCTCGGCTTGCGGCCCAAATGATCAGGTCAGGATCTACAAATGGGATCACGTATAGAGCGGATAGGGTCAGCTACGCCAGCGATCGATGCGGCGAGCGTGGTAATGTGGCTGGTTGAAGAAGCGGACCGTTCGTTGCTTGAACAACCCTACCAGGAGCAAACCAGCTATGAATCCTCCAATGTGAGCGAACCAGGCGACTCCTCCGCCCCCCTGTCCCAAGCTTAAGGTTCCCTGAAAGAGCTGAATTACAAAGTAAAATCCCAGAACAAATCCAGCCGGGATGTACATCACGCGCCAAAAGAAACCCAACGGAATCAAAACCAGAACCCGGGCGCGAGGATACAGCAACATGTAGGCACCTAGGATCCCCGAGATCGCACCACTGGCGCCGATGGTGGGAATCGCTGACGTTACGTCCGTTAGAAAATGACTCATCGAAGCGACGAGGCCGGTAAGCAAATAGAACACAATGAATCGTCCATGGCTCATGGCGTCCTCTATATTGTTGCCGAAGATCCACAGGTAGAGCATGTTGCCGATCAGATGCATGAACCCACCGTGTAGAAACATGCTCGTCAAGATGCTGAATGACGCGGGAATGGCTACCAGCTCGGAGGGGAGAGGTTGGGAACCGAGGATAACAGCAGGAATGGCACCAAATTGGTGCACAAACAGCTCACCTCCTCTTGGCCCCAGTGAAATCTGGTAGAGGAACACGAGGATGTTGAGCGCGATCAGGCCCACGGTCATAACTGGCCTGATCGTGGTGGGATTGTCATCGCGCAGTGGGATCATCGAAGTAATCCTCCCTTCCTCTCATTCCACGCTTCCCGCTCAAAGCGTGCCGGCCGCCCGGGGTCGTGTGCGAATAGATCAGAGGATTTCTTCTAAATGCTAAGACTTTCGGGTGGAGAAGGCAATGGAAAACGCCAGAGCCAGGAGTCCCGGAAGAGTGCATTCTAAAAATCTGCTCGTTTTTGACCCAGAAGCTCGCCTTTTATCCTCGGCACGGGAGCATGCCACATCTCTCAGCACCTGTCAATTTCCCACCGCCCAGCGGAGATTTTCCGGCCGGCAGCTTCCTGTGACCTTGTATTTTGGCAGGATCATTGTGCTTTTATGGCCAGAATTCGTTCCACACTTGAAGCGTATTCTTGTCGGATAACAGCCAGGTTTGAAAACGGGAGCTCGCTTTTACTGGTTGCTGATCCAGCTTATTAGCTTCGTCACCAGCATCGATGATGCGCTTGTCGAGCCCTTGGCGATTCCGTTCCCTGTGAAAGTGCTCGCTGAACCGTTTCAGACCGCGCAGGGTGAGTCTTCACCGAAGA
>JALLOM010000176.1 GCA_027717865.1 Acidobacteria bacterium AH-259-O06
CCTGATCCTCCCATCCGGTAACACAATTGCGTCTGGAACGCTAGCGCCAGCGAAAACGTTCTCGATTACACCGTCAATGACAAGTCCTTCCTTTACCCAGTTCAGGCCATCCGTGGAGGAGGCGGTAAAGATCCTATGTTCGGCTTCCATGGGACCACCCTGCCCAATTGCGCCCTTATAGTACATCCGATACGTTCCGTCATTTGAGTATTATGACGGTGGGGTCACACACTATAGCTTCGGCGCCACCGGGTTCGGAGGATATTCTCACACCCTGATCCTTGGTGAAGCTGAGACCATCTTCAGAGACCGCGCTTAGGATTCCACCCGGAGGACCGCAGTAGTACAGCCTTATTCTTCCATCAGCGAGCCTCAGAGCGTATGGGATACCCCCCCCCCCCGGCTCCACTCTGGTCCCTGGATCCTTAGTCCACGTTTGCGCTCTCGCTCGGTCGACGGACCCAAAGACGAGAACAAGGATACACGCCCCTCCCAGTAACGCTTTGTTGGTTTTTCTTCTGGTTTTCATGGACTTTCTTGTTTTCTTTCATAGAAGTTTTGACACTACGCCCAGTGAGGCCGAGGTGATGAGCCGAGGTAGTGAAAGGTTTGTTTTCTGGATAAGGGAAATCATAACCCACGGAACAAAAAGAAGACAACTTACTGGCTTGTCTGTCTCCTTCAAGAGAATCGAAGCTTTCAAGGAGTCCGCCACCCGGGCCAAAACTGGTGTCTGAACTGCTCAGCCAAAATCAACTGGTTTATATACTAATCGGAAGAACAGAGGGGACTGTTCTACCCAACATTTTCAGATGAAATCACTCTCCCGTCGGCACTGGTGGGAGTACGGATTCATGGTACTCGACGAGACGTGAGCACGGAACGCGCCCAAAGCCATCTCCGATGACCCTCTAATAGAATTGTGAAGAGTGATTGCAAAGCGCTTGGCTCGTTAGGTAGGACTCGAACCTGCAGCCTCCGGTTAACAGGGCGGCAGGAGGTTTTGCAAAAGTGATTGGTTTCATCTACTTAGCGTAACGCCAGGCTGCGCAGGCCTCGTGGCGGAACGAGCTTTAGTTCATTCGCGTCACCGGAAGCGTGGCAAACTCGCCCGGGCTCACGCGAATGGCCGTGCCCACCACCGGCGTCGGCGCACTGATCTCCAACGTCCCGTCGAAGTCGCTCAGGTCGATCCCCTGGCCCACAAACAGATCCTCCGGAAAACGAGCCAGGTGACCTCGGGCCGGCAGCTCCAGGGTGACGATACCATTGGCAACCTCTTCACCCATGCGGTCCCGCAGGATCAAGGTCACCAACACCGGCCCTTCCTCGGGATTCGTCAACGCCACGCCGGTCTGCACTTTCTTGTCCGCCTTCGACTCCACCGGGACCAGGAATCTCTGCGCCGCTTCCGTGTTCCCGACTCCAGCCACCCCAAACGCCCCCGTAAAAAGAATCGTTCCTCCCAGCGCAAGCCGACTGCTCACCTCCACCCAACCTGTCCTCAACTCTCCCTCTCCGTCCGTCCTAAAAAATGCCACCCCTCGAGCTGGAAGACTGAATGAGAAGTTCCCGTTCATCCCATTGCCTTCCATGTCGACCGCCAGCGGACTTCCGTCGCTCCCAACCAGGCTCACCTCTCCACTGACCGCCTCCTCCCAGGGATTGACCAACACCAAGGTTGACGCTATCCCCCCGCCATTTCCAAAGTGGGCAAAGCGCAGCGTCCGGCCGGGGCTCGACATCGACGTCATCTCGGGCACTACGAACGGGGGTCGATAGCTGCGGATCAGGTAGGCATCGGCCTGTTCGTCGTCCACAAAGCGTTCCGAGTTGGAGTCGAATTCCAACTGCCGATTGAGACGGTAGGCGATGTTACCCAGGTGGCACAGGGCTGAGGATAGGTGGCCTTCCGTAATATCGGCAGTGAGGTCTTCAGGCTTTCGCGAGCGCAGGGCTTGGATGAAATTCTCACGGTGGAACATTCGGGACGTTTTATTTTTCACCGCCTCCATATTGGGGCCGGGCTCGTTTTTGCGCCCCAGGTAGGTTCGAAAACCGTCCCGATCCAGATGCATCCAGCCTTCCGAGCCGTAGAAAAGGTTTCCGATACGGATCTCGTCTTCGCCGTTCGTATAAAGCCCACGAACTTCGAACTGCAAGATCTTCCCGTCCTTCCAGCCGTAGGTTGCCAGTAGGGTGTTCGGAGTTTCCTGGTCTGAGTCAAAGGCAAAATATCCCCCGACGGAGTGTATAAACTGGGGAAGATCCTTTTTGTTCAAACCCCACCGAGCGATATCCATTTGATGAACACCCTGATTTCCAAGATCCCCGTTCCCAAAATCCCAGAACCAGTGCCAGTTGTAGTGGACCAGGTTTTCGTTGAAGGCGCGTTGTGGCGCGGGTCCCAGCCAGAGGTCGAAGTGAAGGCCGGAAGGGACAGGCTGGTCCGGCTTGCGTCCGATACTTTCACGCGGTTTGAAGCCCAGACCTTTGGCCATGTAGACCTCTCCAATGACGCCTTCGTGGAGGAGCCTGATGGCTTCCTGGACGTGCGGATAGCTGCGATTTTGGGTTCCCGTGGCCACTATGCGCCCGTATCTGCGGGCGGCCTCCACCGCTTGACGCCCTTCCCAGACATTATGGGAGACCGGCTTTTCCACGTAGACGTCTTTGCCGGCCTGGCAGGCCCACACAGTCATCAGGGAGTGCCAGTGATTGGGTGTGGCAATGGAGATGGCGTCAATTTCCTTGTCATCGAGCACTCTGCGGATGTCTACCTCGAACTGAACCTCTCTTCCCGTAAGGTCTTCCGCCAGTTTGAGCGCCTCCGAAAAAAGGCGCTCGTCCACGTCGCAGACCGTTTTTACGCGCACTCCGCTGATTGAGCTGAAATCCCGGAAATGACTTTTCCCCTGTCCGTGAATTCCCACCACCGCCATAATGATCTGATCGTTGGCATCCACCAGCCCGGTCTCCCCAGATCCGGCGAGCAGAAAACCAGTAGCGGCGGCACTGCTTTGCTGAACAAATCTTCTTCGATTCATGACACCCTCCTATCGGTCATAGCTTGCCCCGAAGTTTGGGCGGGGAAGGAAGCACTGTCAAGGAGGGAGTGCTTTCATGCGCCTAGGCCGAGGTGACACAGTGTCCAGGGCTAATGGAAAGACCTCGACTTTTGCCTTATCTGGAATCGCCCGCATGCCCCCCTCGCCGAGCTTGTCCAGGATTTTATAATGGGTAATGGTCTTTCCGACCATCGGACCCTCCCCAGGTCGTGAAGTCTTCCCTAAGGATACGGCTTACAGGGAGTTGAAGGCAATTAGAATTGCCAAATAAGAGTGCCAAATCAGAGGCAGGATCTTGGCTGCCCATATATCGGAAGTTCAAAATGAATTGGGTCGCTTCTAGACACCATGCGGCAGGTGAAATCACTCCCCCGTCGGCACCAGGCGAATACTCGGTATGGTTCCTTATATAGACACCGCACTCCTTAACGGTTGAAACGGTAGCCGAAGCCACGCACACTGACGAGGTAGCGAGGCCGTGAAGGATGCGGTTCAATCTTTTTGCGCAGATTGGTGATTGGTTGTCCACTACCCGTTCGGTAACGGATTGAGGTCAGAAAAAATGGGTCGCACTCCTGGGAGACCCTCTGCCGGGGCAGAGCGATACTTGGGCAGCCAGGGACGGCCCACGAAATTGGGCTGGTCGAACGGGATGATCCGCGCGCCGGCAGCGGTTCCCCCGGCTCGCAAAGAACGTTTGCCTCGGCGCGGGTTATTGCCAAGTCGTCCACTAGGCAGTTGAACTACGGATCGGCCTGATAGTATGGTGGCGTGTCAAGCGTTGCGGCTGAGCGGCATGACGTTACACGCGCTTGCCGTGACGCGTACGGAGGCGAAGCGCGCCACATGAGTGTGAGATCGTGACGGGAGCGCACAGTCGGACTCCCATGGGCCGTGGTTCTCGGTTACCATCGCGGTTAGGGAACAGTCGGATTCTTCCCCACTTGCGAGCTTGTCTATGACTCAGACAAATCAAGAGGTACCGATGAAGCTTCGACACTGCGGGTGGTTTCGGTCTCATGTTGAGCTTGCCCGCACTGCGTGGCCTAAAATGGGGGCTAACGGGCGGGTTGCTTTCCCATGATTGAAAATCGACAACATGACAGTGGTTGCAACGAGAGGGCCGTCCCGGCCGGCCTCGTAGCAAGTCTTCACCGGCGCGCTCTCCGGCAAGTCGAAGCGCTTCTTTGCGGCCTGGACCTCGGCGAGGAACCCCGGGAGATCCCGCGCCTTCACGTCGCGAATTTGCGCCTTCCTGGTGCGGCTCGTCGTGAAGCCGAGCTTCCACTTGTCCTTGCTGAGCTCCAGCGCCACGTAGAGCGCGCGCGAAACGACCCGTGGGGTCGTGCGCACATTACGCCTTACCAATCCGTTAAGACAGGTTACTAAGAGCACCGATACTCCACAGGTGTAGGGATATCCTGACCAGTACTAACTTGGTCTGCCACCTCAGCTCGGCGCGATTTGCGGCCCTCTTCGCGCGGGACCAAAGGGCTCAGCCTCTCGTAGAGAAACGTGTTTGCGCGCCTCAGCAAGAAACGAATGTCTTGCTGTTTCACACCTATTCTTATGGCGATTTCCTCAGAAGAAAGCCCCTGATAATGGCTAAGGATAAAAGCCTGGCGCGGCAGATTGGGCATCTCGTTTAGGGCTTCAATAATCCGGTCAAATAATTTCTCTCTTTCCAGCGAATTTAGTCTCAACATTGCACTCTCCAACAGTGGATGATGAACGTCCTCATTGGCTAATACGCTTCTCAGCAATTAGATGTTTCCGTCTATTACTCAGTTCACACGAGCAGCGATTTTAAGGTCTGTCATCAGATCCTTACGAGTTGATGAGACGTTTCAAGTCTTTGCCTAGTCTAAAATAGGCAACTCTCTTGGCTGGGACATGAACCTCCTCGCCGGTTTTTGGATTGCGGGCCTGCCGTGGGTTTCTTTGCCGATGTCCACGGCGGACTGGAGAATGCTTATTTGCTTCTTGGGAAGGGGCGTAGTCTCATCCACCCATTCACCGGTCTGATCCCCGTAAATGAATGTAATGCTTTGTTGGACGTACAGCTTGCAGCGATTCCGCAATGCCGCTCCGACAAGCGCCTGTGTCCCTTCGCGCCGAATGTGGTCGTTTAGCGTCCGGTCCTTTACTGATGTCCGTGTCTTCGTTTTTGCAACCAGCTGCCTTACTACACGTCGTCCCAAGACTCCTGTAGCACCGGCTATGAATACCCTCATCGTACCCTCTTGGTAGTCATCAACTATGCTTGCCAGAATGCATTACCGCCGCAATTTCCCAGATGACGACCAGCGGTGGCTCGGGTGGACTCAGGGCCATGATAATCAGGCTGACGTTTTTGCGCGGCCCTTATAGAGCGCCATCGCCTGGAGTTCACCAAACACCAGCACCACAACCGCCACTATGCTGATCAGAACCATCCCGGTCTGGCTGAAAAGTCCGCTCTCAAAGACCAGAAGGAAAACGGAACCGATCACCCAGAGGAAATCACCGCTGATAATCATGAGCGCCTCCGCGGATTGCACCCAGCCCCGATGCGTAATCTGAAAGAGACGTACGGCGAATCCGACCAGCCCCACGCCGAGCAGCCGGACTACGCCCGCTTCGTTGAAGCCGATGAGATTCGCTACCGGGTCAGCAGCCAGGGCCATCATCACCCCGGTGGCGGCCGAGAATACCCCGTTGGCACGTAGAGTCCTAAAAAACAAAGGAACGGAAGTTTTCTCGAGAACAGTGTTCATGAAGCACCTCACTTTAAAATAATATAGTAACTTGAAAAAAATATAGTATCTGGTAAACTGTGTCAAGGAAAAAAAGAATGGCCAAACGCAGCTACAAGCAGGCCTGTGTCCTGGCAATGGCTCTGGACATCGTGGGGGAGCGTTGGACCTTGCTCATCATTCGTGAGCTTCTAATTGGGCCCAGGCGCTACAACCAGCTACTTCACAACCTGGCGGGGATGGGAACCAACCTGCTGGCCACTCGTCTCCGGGAAATGGAGGAGGTGGGGCTGATTCGCAGGGTTTCACGAGAAGGGGGTATACGCGCCTATGAGCTGACGGAACGAGGCTGGGCTCTAGAACCGACCATCCACGCCCTGGTAGAGTGGGGACTGGGATTGGACCTACAGCCACCATCTGGCGCGCTGCGCCGCAGGGAGTGGGACGTGGTGGCCATCAAGGCGATATTGAGCTCCAACCGGGACAAATCCCTCAGCGGCGTGTTCGAACTCGTTCTCGATGGGACAGCCTTTACCGTCGAGATGCGAAATGGAACAGTCCATGTACGTATGGAGCGTCCGAAGAAGTCCGACGCGGCGGTGATCGTCGATGCGGTCACTACCCGCGCTCTCATCAGAGGTGACATAACCCCGCAGAAGGCCCGCAGCTCGGGACGACTGCGGCTCAAAGGCAATCAGATTCTAGCCAAGAGACTAATCGGAGAGCTGAGCATCCAATAGGGGAAACGCATCTCCCAAAGGCCACCGAGGAGCAGGTATCCAAAAGGTCTGCTGATAGATCCCGCCGACTCCCTTGATGTTCCCCTCGGAGTCAGGTCACGATCACGGGACCCTCCCCAGGCCGCGAAACTTTCTAAGTGTTAGGTCTACAGGGACTTGAAGGCAATGAGATTTGCCAAATCAGAGGGAGGATCTCAGCCAGCCGTATATGATGGAAACTTTATAGCGCACTGGGTCCATTCTAGCGAACATATTTAACCTCTAGACTCGCTCGTCTTTCGCCAGCTGCGTGAGCTCCTCGAACCAGTTAAGGACCCTGGTGTCTTTTCTACTCGCTGATGTTCTCCATCATCCAGATGTTGCCGGTTAGCTCAGCCATAGAGAAGACAATCTTGTCAGCCGCCCTTTCGCTCACTTGGACGGATAACGCCCTAACGGGAAACCAACCCACTACCGAGGGCTGAGGTTTGGTGCAAAGTGGT
>JALLOM010000177.1 GCA_027717865.1 Acidobacteria bacterium AH-259-O06
GCCTTTGATGGTCACGGCTCTGTCTGGGTTTCTTCAACCTCCTTCGGAGCTAAGTGCATAATCAGGAATTTTCTTATTTAATGATTATTGCTGTGAGTTGGCAAAAGTCGTCCCGGGTGAAACAGGGTCCGTTGTACAACTTTGTGTTCGTTGTGTCTCTGTGGTGGAATAACCGGTTGTCTCACCATCACAAAGAACACTAAAGAGGCATGAAGAGTTTCAATGTGGTGAGAGGAACGCGGGCTATGAAATTGCTTCTCGACTGCTTGATCTATGTGTTGGTCCGGGTTTTTCTGGCACTGATTGGGATCATGCCTCGTTTGCTGGCCTACCCTTTGTGTGAGGCCCTAGCCACTTTGGTTTTCTGGGCTGATCGGAAACATCGTCGTATTGGGATGATTAATCTGAATATTGCTTTTCCTGAAAAGGACGAGCACTGGAAAAAACGGATTTTGCGGCAAAGTTTTCAACAGATTGGGGACCATGTCGTGGAGCTGAGCCGCTTGCCTCGTTTGACTCGGGACGAGGTCGCATGCCGTGTCGGCTACGAGGAGGGACGAGGCCTTGAACATTATTTGAATGCGAGGCGGCAAAGTCAGGTTGTCCTGTTTCTCACCGCTCACATCAGTGCCTGGGAACTTCTGCCTGCGGCTCATGCCCTTCACGGTCATCCACTGAACTTTGTGGTCCGCCCTTTGGACAATCCATTTTTAGAGCGTTGGGCGATCCGCTTACGCAGCCGCTTCGGCAACCGGGTCATTGGCAAGGAACGTTCCATGCGACAAATCCTGAAGATTCTCAAAGAGGGGGGTGATGTCGGGTTCCTGCTCGATCAAAACGTCCAGGAGAAGGGAGGTGTTTACGTCCCGCTCTTTGGCCATCCAGCCTCAACCAGCTCCACTCTGGCTGCCCTGGCGCTTAGGACATCGGCTCCAATCGTGGCGGGCTTCATTTATCCAACCTCGCGTCGGGGACATTATGTGATTCGTTTCTATCCCCCGATCCAGTTGAGGAACAGTGGGAATCCCCAGAAAGATTTAATCGAGGGGACGGCGCTTTTCAATCGCTACATTGAAGAAGTGATTCGCGAATACCCCCATTGCTGGTTATGGGGTCATCGGCGCTTCCACACACAGCCGGACGGCAGCGATGTTTACGGCGCAACAGACCACAGACAACAGACCACAGACCACAGACCACAGACCAGCTGACGGGTGACATCCTGACCGGCTACTCGGCTCAGGCGCTGTAGTGTCCGCTCTCAGAGCGGACGGTCCACAGCTCAAAAGCTGCGTTGTGCCGCGGCAGCGCAGCTGATATAAAGGGAAGCGAAAAGGGGTCAGACCCCGCACCAAAGGAGGGAACATGCCGATAAGGGTAGCAATAAATGGTTTCGGACGGATCGGGCGCAACGTGTTTCGCGCGGCCGCTGAGACCAATTCCGACGTGGAATTTGTAGCTGTCAATGACATCACCGACCCTCCAACCCTGGCGCATCTGCTGAAGTACGACTCAGTCTATGGGCGATTGGAAACTGAGGTTGGTTGTGATGAAAAGTGCATTTTGGTCAATGGAAGCCAGATTCGGGTTTTTGCGGAAAGGGATCCCGCCAAAATCCCCTGGGGCGAACTAGACGCACAAATCGTGATTGAGTCCACAGGACTCTTCAGAAAGCGAGAGGATGCAGCCAAGCACCTGCGCGATTCCGTGAAGAAAGTCATCATCACCGCACCCGCTAAGGGTCCGGACATTACCATCTGCCTGGGGGTGAACGAGGACCACTACAATGAGGCG
This sequence comes from Acidobacteria bacterium AH-259-O06, assembly GCA_027717865.1. Lineage (GTDB taxonomy): Bacteria > Acidobacteriota > UBA6911 > RPQK01 > JADFOI01 > JALLOL01. Next base: position 1,795 of record JALLOM010000177.1, read on the forward strand.
GAGCACTCCATTATTTCCAATGCGAGTTGCACCACGAATTGCCTGGCGCCTGTTGCAAAAGTCTTGCATGATCGGTTTGGCATCCGCACAGGTTTGATGACCACCATTCACAGCTATACCAATGATCAACGCATCCTCGACCTTCCCCACAAAGACTTGCGAAGAGCACGTGCAGCGGGTCTTTCCATGATTCCCACCACCACAGGGGCCGCCATCGCGGTTACCCTTGTCCTTCCGGAATTGAAGGGGAAACTGGACGGGATCGCCATCCGAGTGCCGACGCCGACGGTATCGATTGTCGATCTAACGGTCATACTGGAAACAAATGTCTCTGAGCAGGAAGTCAAAGACGCTTTTCGTGAAGCTGCTGAAGGTAAGCTGAAAGGAATATTGGCCTACAGCGAGGAGCTTCTCGTTTCTACCGATTTCAAGAAAGACGTACATTCCGCCGTCGTGGATGGTCCTTTTACCAAGATATTGGCTGACAATATGGTGAAGGTCTTGGCCTGGTACGACAACGAGTGGGGTTACTCCAATCGAGTTCTGGAGCTGGCTGACTTTGTTGGGAAGAAACTCTGAGGTCAGGAGTCAGGAGCCAGGAGCCAGGGACAGAATTCAGAATCCAGAATTCAGAAGCTCACAGCTCGGAACTCAACACTCAATGCTCAACAGCTCAAAAGCTTGACTAACGAATGAATTACGGCTTCTCCAAACTTTCCATCCGTGATCTTGAGCTTGAGGGGAAACATCTCTTTATCCGTGTGGACTTTAACGTACCTCTAAAAGGTGGGAGTGTCATCGACGACACTCGAATCAAGGCTGCTCTCCCGACCCTCGAAATGGCCGCAGAGAAGAAGGCCTGCATCGTGCTGGCCTCTCATTTGGGCAGGCCCGGGGGAAAGCGCCAGGAAGAGTTTTCTTTAAGGCCGGTGGCCCATCATCTCTCCTCGCTCATGAAGCAGGAAATAGCGTTTGTCGTAGATTGCATCGGGCCTGAAGTAGAAGAGAACGTCAAAACTCTGCAGCCGGGGCGGCTGCTGCTCTTAGAGAATCTCAGATTTCATGAAGGGGAAACGAAGAACGATCCAGACTTTTCCCGCAAGCTGGGCGCATGGATGGAAGAATATGTCAACGATGCCTTCGGAGCGGCCCACCGCGCGCATGCCTCCACCGCTGGTCTACCTCAGATTTTGGGAAGAGGTGCGGCAGGGCTCCTGATGGAAAAGGAGCTAGAGTATCTGTCCCGGGTTCTCCTTCATCCTCAGCATCCAGTCGTAGCCATTTTAGGCGGAGCGAAGGTTTCCGATAAGATGGAAGTAATCGAGAATCTTCTGAGTTTGGCTGATGTGATCCTGATCGGCGGCGGCATGGCCTTCACCTTCTTGAAAGCTCAGAACAAAAACATTGGGAAATCAATTGTTGAAAAAGACAATCTCGAGTTTGCCAGAGACCTGATGGAGAGCGCAGCCTCACATGGCGTAGTGCTCAGGTTTCCCGTCGACAGCGTAATCGCCCAGAAGCGTGAGCCCGGTGTCCAAACTCGAGTCGCCCAGGCGGACGGGATCCCAGAAGATTGGATAGGCCTGGATATTGGCCCTCGCACAGTGGAGGAGTTTAAAAAAGAGATTTGGCAGGCCCAGACCATTATCTGGAATGGACCACTGGGTGTTTTCGAGATCGATGGGTTTGCTGACGGTACATTGGCGATCGCACGGGCAGTGGCCGAGAGTGACGCCTTGTCGGTAGTAGGCGGTGGAGACTCTGTCTCGGCGGTGATCAAGGCCGGAGTGCAAAACGAGATCACTCATATCTCGACGGGTGGGGGCGCTTCCCTGGAGTTTCTGGCGGGCAAGACGCTTCCCGGAGTGGAGATCTTGACCGATCGGTAAATACACATCTCACATGAATCGAAAGGCCTTCATTGCCGGCAATTGGAAGATGTTCAAAACTCGGGCTGAAGCCCAGGCTACGGTCCGTGAACTCGTCCGATTGGTTGGTGATGGTCGAGAAGTTGATCTGGTTGTGTGCCCTCCTTTTACCGTTCTTTGGGCGGTGAGGGAGGTTGTGCGTGGGACGGCAGTGCAGTTGGGAGCTCAAAATGTACATTGGGAGGAGCAGGGAGCTTATACTGGGGAGGTGTCGGTGTCGATGTTGCTGGATTGTGGTTGTCGGTATGCGATCGTCGGACATTCCGAGCGCCGGCAGTTTTTCCATGAGTCTGATGAGGCCATCAACCTGAAACTGAAAAAGGTTCTCAGTACCGAGCTTTTGCCCATTCTTTGTGTTGGTGAGTCACTTGAGCAGCGGGAGGCCGATCAGGTCCAGGAAGTGGTGCTGGGCCAGTTAGAGCGAGCCATGAAGGAATTAACAGCCCCGCAGGCATCCCGTGTGATCATCGCCTATGAACCGGTTTGGGCAATCGGGACGGGTAAGACGGCCACTCCTGAGCTTGCCCAAGAAGTGCACTGCATCCTTCGAAGATGGCTCTCCAATCATTATTCAGACGCGCTTGCGGCTCAAACTCGGATCCTGTATGGAGGAAGTGTCAAGCCGGAGAATGCCCGGCGGCTGATGGCCCAAGAGGATATTGATGGAGCCCTTGTGGGGGGGGCCAGCCTGGATCCACAGTTGTTTGCTAAAATAGTCAAGGAAACACTAACGAATATCAATTAAGGAAGACGGATAACGATGTTTGCATTACTGGTGATCATACACATTATGGCTTCATTAGTTCTCATCTTGGTGGTACTTCTGCAGTCTGGCAAAGCGGGGGATCTGGCCTCCGCCTTTGGAGGGGCAGGAGGTCAGACCGCTTTTGGCGCAAGGGGAGCTGCCACTGTTCTCACAAGAGCCACCACGGTGTGTGCCGTCATTTTCATGATAACTTCATTGGCCTTGTCGATCATGTTCAGTCGCGCTCCAAGCAGCACAATTATGGAAAGTGTGCCTTTCCCTGAAGAAACACCGGTGGAGTCCACCACCGAACCATCAAGCGCTCCCATCGAGGAACCCTCACAGGCCGCACCCGAGGAAGGCTCGGAACAAGGCCAATAAACTTTCGTGCCGGAGTGGTGGAATTTGGCAGACACACCATCTTGAGGGGGTGGCGCTCTCAAAGAGCGTGCGGGTTCAAATCCCGCCTCCGGCACCAATTTTATTGTCTTTCGGAGCGCCCTACACCGGGGATTCGTGTCTCGCCGACATCAAGAAGCTGCTGCGGGAATTCAATCCAACGCTCGTCTACAGTCCCAGGTGAATTTCCAATTCTTGGGATTGTGAGATGACGGAGTTTCCTCATCCAAAAATTGGAAATTCACGCTCTGACCCCCTCCATGTTATGCTGGCGGACGGCAAATATAGGAGGTCTCCCCATGACCAGTAAGGCTTCTTTTCATAGACAAGCGATTGATTTGGGTTTAGTCCTTTGCTTTTCGTTTTTCTTCACCGCATCCGGTTTGGCGCAGCAAGACGACCGTTTCGACGTGCTCATTCGCGGCGGCCGGATTGTTGACGGCGCCGGTAACCCCTGGTTCCGGGGTGACGTCGCTATTCGAGGAGACCGGATCGTTGCCATGGGCCACCTGCCGCGAGCGATGGCCAAGCGCACGATTGACGCTGCCGGCCAGATCGTCGCCCCCGGATTCATCGACATGCACAACCACAGTCGCAGGGAGATGTTTGAGGTTCCCAACGGGGAAAACTACATTCGGCAGGGAGCCACGACCATCATCGAAGGCAACGACGGGAGCTCGCCTCTGCCACTGAAACCGTTCTTCGAAAAAATTGAACAAAGCAAGCTCGCCATTAACTGCGGATCATTCATCGGGCACGGAAGCATCCGCCGGGAGGTGATCGGCAGCGTCGATCGCAAGGCCACGCCCCAAGAGATGGATCAGATGCGCAGGCTGGTCAAGCAAGGCATGGAGCAGGGCGCCCTGGGGATTAGCAGCGGTTTGTTCTATATCCCCGGCGCGTTTGCGCCAACCGAAGAGCTGATCGAGCTGTCCAAGGTCGCCGCCGAATACGGCGGGATCTATATCTCTCACATGCGCGACGAGGCGGCCGGTCTGCTCGAGAGCGTGCGCGAGACGATTGAAATCGGCGAAAAAGGCGGCCTGCCGACACAGATGACCCACCATAAGGCCATTGGAGCCGCCAACTGGGGGCGCAGCCTCGATTCGCTCAAGCGGGTGGAGGAAGCGCGGGCCAGAGGCGTGGATGTCTCGATCGATCAGTACCCCTACACCGCCTCGTATACCGGCACGGCGGCGCTGTTTCCGCAGTGGGCCCAGGAGGGCGGCCGAGAGAAATTACTGGCTCGCTTGAAAGACCCGGCGACGCGCGCCCGCATCAAGGCTGACATCGCGGAAAGAATCAAGCTGGACCGCGGCGGCGGAGACCCCAAAAACGTCCAGCTTTCGCTTTGCGATTGGGACCCCGGCCTTGACGGCAAAACGCTGGCCGATGTGACACGGGACCGCGGCCGGGAGGTGACGTTTGAAAATGCCGCCGAGACGGCCATGGAAATCCAGCAGGCCGGCGGCTGTAAAGCCGTCTATCACGCCATGCAGGAGCAAGACGTCGAGCGCATTATGCAGTATCCCGGCACCATGATCGCCTCCGACGGCGGGATCTTGATCTTCGGCAAGGGAGTGCCCCACCCGCGTAACTACGGGACCTTTCCCCGTGTTTTGGGCCGTTACGTCCGCGAGAAGAGAATCCTGCGTCTCGAGGACGCGGTTCGCAAGATGACCTCACTGCCTGCACAGCGAGTCGGACTTTTCGATCGCGGTCTGCTGCGGCCCGGCATGAAGGCCGATATCGCCATTTTCGATCCCGACAAAGTGATCGACCGGGCACAATTCGGAAAACCGCATCAGTACGCGGAAGGAGTTTCTTATGTGTTGGTGAATGGCGTCCTGGTCTTGGACAACGGAAAAATGACGGACGCTCGCCCGGGCGCGGTGTTGTATGGAGCAGGGAGAAAAGCGAACAGCCAAGTCGACGGTCCCGAAGTGTGAGCCCCTGGGCATCGCGGTGGGGTTCCTGAGATGGTTTACTACCGTGAGCAGCTTCAGAAGGTGCGCTTCATCATGCGCGCCGGCTCGCCCCGGGACTTTTGCGACACCCTCGCAAGCGCGCAGGCAGGCTGCAGAGCGTGCTAACTCGGGGCCAGAACGGCTGCGGTCCAGCCGGGGCCGCGAACA